>CBIHMD010000150.1:0-6473 GCA_966210655.1 uncultured Thalassospira sp. | reverse complement strand
TGACCTGATGATGGCGGAAGTCGCGAAATACAATGCGACGCTGATCCCGGTCGATTCCGAACATAGTGCGATTTTTCAGGTGCTTGAACAGAAGTCGGTCGACAAGGTTGACCGCATTCTTCTGACGGCGTCGGGTGGACCGTTCCGGGAATGGTCGCTTGCGGATATGAAGGCGGTCACGCCCAAGCAGGCGCTGGCCCATCCCAACTGGGATATGGGGGCCAAGATTTCCATTGATTCGGCAACCATGATGAACAAGGGCCTTGAACTGATCGAGGCCTGCCGACTGTTTCCTGTGCCCGAAGAACGTATCGAGGTGGTCGTCCATCCGCAGTCGGTTGTGCATAGCATGGTGGAATATTCCGATGGGTCGGTGCTCGCCCAGCTTGGCTCGCCCGATATGCGCACACCGATTGCCTATGCGCTTTCATGGCCGGAAAGAATACGGGTCGATGTAGCGCGTCTTGATTTTGCCACGATCGGGCAGTTGAACTTTACCTCGCCGGATATGAAACGGTTTCCGGCCCTGCGTCTGGCGCGTGAGGCGTTGCAGGCGGGGGGCACGGTGCCGACCGTTCTGAATGCTGCAAACGAGATTGCCGTTGGGGCATTTCTGGACGGAAAACTTGCCTTCCTGCAAATTGCCGAAACGGTCGAGCGGATGATGAATAAAATTGTCGCAGCGCCATTGCGAGACCTTGATCAGATGTTTGATCTTGATGATATGGTGCGTCGCGAGACTCGCGAGCTGATCGAAGCCGGTTGCTAAATACTGAAATTGCGGGTTACGCCCCGAAACAGGAACGTCTTTAATGGAAACCCTTCTTGCCTTTTTGTTTGTTCTTTCGGTTCTCGTGTTTGTTCACGAATACGGGCATTACTGGGTTGCGATCCGCAATGGCGTGAAGGTTGAAGCATTTTCAATCGGCTTTGGGCCGGAGCTTTTTGGCTGGTACGATAAAAAAGGCACGCGCTGGAAAGTCAGCCTGCTGCCGCTTGGCGGGTACGTTAAAATGTTTGGCGACATGAACCCGGCAAGTGCGGGGCAGCGTGACGACCTTGACGACGAAGAACGCCAGCATGCCTTTCACCACAAGGGCCTGATGGCGCGTGCCGCGATTGTGTTTGCCGGTCCGCTGGCCAATTTCCTGTTCGCCATCATCGTTTTTACCGTTCTTTTTGCCGCGGTCGGCCAGCAACGCGCCCTGCCGGTGGTGGGCGAGGCTGTTGATGGCAGCCCGGCGGCGGTTGCCGGTTTGCAGTCCCAGGACCGTGTCGATGCCATTAACGGGCAGTCTATCGAATGGTTCAGCGAACTGTCCGATGTTATCCGGGCCAATGCCGGGGTGCCGGTTTCTCTTTCGGTTTTGCGTGACGGACAGCAAATCGACATCACGGTTACACCCGAAGCGGTTTCGTCTGGCGAGGGTGATAATGCCGAGACGTTCGGTCGTCTTGGTGTCACCGCCGGGGCGTTTGAAACCCAGCGCGACGGGATTATCGATGCGACCGGTAAGGCATTTACATCGACTTATGGTCTGATCGCGCAAACACTTTCCGCGCTTGGCGAAATGATTTCAGGCGAGCGTGACAGTTCCGAGCTTGGTGGCCCGATCCGTATCGCCCAGATGTCGGGCGAGGTTGCCGAGGGGGGCATTGGCCCGCTTCTGTTCTTTATGGCGTATCTTTCGATCAGCCTTGGGTTGATTAACCTGATGCCTGTTCCGGTTCTTGATGGTGGTCATCTGGTGTTTTATGCGATTGAGGCCATTCGCGGTAAGCCCTTGGGCGCAAAAGCACAAGAATATGGTTTCCGTCTTGGTGCGGGTTTGGTATTCAGCTTAATCATCTTTGCAACTTGGAACGACCTGACGCAATTGGGCGTCTGGAATTTCTTCAAAGGCCTGGTAGGCTGATGATTGACGGCATCAGGGGGTTGAACTTGCTGCGTAATGTAAAAGCGGCTGCTTTAGCAGCAGTCTTGCTTGGTGGAACCGCGCCAACCGTAATTCCGATGGTGGCCTATGCTCAGGGAAGCAGTGTCATCCGCGAAATCCGGGTAGACGGCAACAACCGTATCGAAGCTGCGACGGTTAATGCGTATCTGTCGGTAAAAGAAGGCGATCCCTACGATCCGCAAAAAATCAACGAATCGCTGAAGTCACTGTTTTCAACCGGGCTTTTTGCCGATGTCACCATCGGTTTCGAGCAGGGTGTGCTGAAAGTCAATGTCGTTGAAAACCCGATCATCAACCGGATCGCGTTTGAAGGTAACGAACGCCTGAAAGACGATGCATTGGGCGCCGAACTTCAGCTTCGTCCGCGTGTTGTTTATACCCGGACCAAGGTGCAGGCCGACGTTCAGCGTATTCTTGATCTGTATCGCCGTTCCGGCCGGTTTGCCGCGACCGTCGAGCCCAAAGTCATTCAGCTTGAACAGAACCGTGTCGATCTTGTCTTTGAAATTGACGAGGGCGAGGCGACCGGTGTGCGCAAGATCAACTTCGTCGGCAACAAGGCGTTTGATGATGGCGAGCTGTCCGAGGTGATCCGCACCACCGAAAGTGCGTGGTGGAAAATCCTGACCGCGGATGACAATTACGACCCGGATCGCGTTACGTTTGACCGCGAACTACTGCGTCGTTTCTATCTGTCGGCGGGGTATGCCGATTTTCAGGTCCTGTCGTCGGTTGCCGAACTGACGCCGGACCGTTCGGACTTCTTCATTACCTATACGGTTAGCGAAGGACAGCGTTACAGATTTGGCGATATCAATGTTGTATCGCAGATCGACAAGATTGATCCGGCGACATTGACGCCGTTGATCGAGATTGAAAAAGGCGACTGGTACAACGCCGACCTTGTTGACGATGCCATTGATGCCCTGACCACCAGCATCGGTGATCAGGGTTATGCCTTTATCGATATTCGTCCGAATGTCGAACGCGATCGCGAAACCGGTGTCATCAACATCACCTTTACGATTGCCGAGGGGCCGAAGGTTTATGTTGAGCGCATTGATGTGGTCGGCAACGTCCGTACCCTTGATGAAGTGGTCCGTCGTGAATTCCGTCTTGTTGAAGGCGATGCGTTTAGCAGTTCGAAACTGAAACGTTCGCGTCAGCGTGTTGAAAACCTGAACTTCTTTAAAACGGTTGATGTGAAAACGCTTCCGGGCAGCTCACCCGATCAGACGGTTCTTGAAGTCGATGTCGAAGAAAAATCGACCGGCGAGTTTTCGATTGGCGCCGGTTACGGTACGGATGACGGTGCATTTGGTCAGGCGGGTATCCGCGAACGTAACCTTTTGGGCAAAGGTCAGGATTTACGTCTTGGTTTCACCCTTGGGTCATCGAGCCAGCAGATTGATCTGTCCTTTACCGAGCCGTATTTCCTTGATCGTGATGTGAGTGCCGGGTTCGATCTTTATCGTCGCGAAGAAGACAATCAGGACGAAAGTTCGTATGACGAGAAACAGACCGGTATCGGTCTGCGTTCGGGCTTCCGTTATTCCGAAGCATTGTCCCAGTCGGTGCGTTACGGGTTCGAGGTTAACGAATATTCCGACATTGATGACGATGCGTCGCGCCTGCTGCGCGAGGAAGACCCGGAGTTTTCCGAGTCTACAATCGGCCATACGCTGACCTATGATCAGCGTGACAGTACGATTTCGCCGAAGGAAGGCTACTTCATGCAGCTTTCCAACGATTTCGCGGGGCTTGGCGGATCGGAAACCTATCTTCGGACACGTGTGAATGGCGGTTATTACTATCCGCTTGATCGTGAACAGGAATGGGTGCTGTCGACCAAAGGTTCGACGGGTTATATCTTTGGTATTGGTGACGATACACGTATTTCCCAACGCTTCTTTACCGGTGGTGCGAACCTTCGCGGTTTTGAATCTGCCGGTGTCGGTCCGCGCGATATTGCGACAACCGATGCGGTTGGGGGCAAATTCTTCTATACTGGTACGGTACAGTTGGACTTCCCGTTAGGATTGCCGTCTGAATTTGCCCTGACAGGTCGTGTATTCAGTGATTTTGGTTCGTCCGAGGGGGTTGATGGTGCGATACCCGGAGAGATTTATGACGAGGGATCGCTCAGGGCGTCGGTTGGTATTGGGGTAGGCTGGGAATCGCCGTTTGGCCCGATTGGTGTTGACCTTTCGCAGGCCGTTCTCAAAGAAGACTACGACAAAGAGGAAGTGTTCCGTTTGAACTTCGGGACCAGATTCTGATGAAAATGATGAAATCAATCCAGACTGCCATTGCCGCGATTGCCATGACATTTGCGGTCGGCACCATGACTGTTGCCTCTGCCCAGGAAAATACCGGATCGGAGGAAACGACTGCTGTTGTGATGATCGTCGATTTTGAAGGCATTATGCGCGAAGCTTCGGCCATGCAGGACATGACCAAGCAGATCAAAACGCGTCAGGAAGCCTATCAGCAGGAAATCGAAAATCGCCAACAGGGCCTGCGTAAGGAAGAGCAGGAAATCGCCCAGCAGCGTACGCTTCTGTCTGCTGATGTCATTCAGCAGAAACAAAAAGAATTTCAGCAGAAAGTGGCTGATTTCCAGAAATTTGCCCAAGGACGCAACCGCATCCTTGACGAGGCGCTTAACGCATCGCGCGTGAAGTTCCAGAAGACGTTGATCGAAGTGATCGCCGACGTTGCCGAACAGCGCAATGCAACGCTGGTTCTGCATAAAAGCCAGGTTATCCTGCATGCCAATGCGATGGATGCCTCCAAGGAAGTTTTTGATCGGGTGAACAAGGCAATGCCGACCCTGACTGTCGAGTTCAAGGAAGCGTCCTGATGGCGGATTCCCGGTTCTTCAAACGCAAGGGACCTTTCAGCGTTCGGGAAATTGCCGAATTGACCGGTGCGGAGCTTGTCAATGCGCCCGATCCCGCGCGCATGTTTGACGACGTTTCTCCGCTGCAGAATGCAGATGCCACGATCCTGAGCTTTTTCGACAATCGCAAATATCTTGATGCGTTTGCGGCCAGTTCCGCAGGCGGGTGTTTTGTGCGACCGGAATTTGCCGATCGTGCACCCAAGGATATGGTGCTGTTTGCAACCAGCGATCCGTATCGTGCCTATGCCAGGGCGGCCACGGCCTTTTATCCGTTTGATGAGGCCAACGGGGTTGTTTCTCCCCATGCCGTTGTTGCCGCGTCCGCCAAAATCGGCAAAGGCGTCCAGATCGATGCCGGGGCCGTAATTGGCGAAAATTGTGACATTGGTGACGGTGTCATGATCGCAAGCAACGCCGTGATCGGCGAAGGCGTTGTGATTGGCGCGGGAAGCAAGATCGGCGCAGGATCGACCATCAGCCATTGCCTGATCGGCAATCTGTGCCTGATTTATCCGGGCGCGCGGATTGGCCAGGACGGTTTTGGTTTTGCCATGGGGCCGCAGGGGCACCTTAAAGTGCCGCAGCTTGGCCGTGTCGTCATTGGTAACGATGTCGAAATCGGGGCCAATTCGACAATCGACCGGGGGGCCGGGCCTGATACGGTGATCGGCAATGGCTGCCGTATCGACAACCTTGTGCAGATCGGCCATAACGTCGAACTTGGTATGGGATGTGTTATCGTTTCCCAGGTCGGGATTTCGGGATCGACGAAGCTTGGTAATTTTGTGGTCGCCGCAGGGCAGGCCGGGATTACCGGCCATCTTGAAATTGGGGATGGCGCGAAGATCGCGGCACAATCCGGTGTCATGAGGAATATCGGTGCGGGCGAGACCGTTGGCGGAAGCCCCGCGGTGCCGGTTATGGAATATCATAAACAAACCGTGGCCCTGTCACGGTTAATACGGAAAAAGAAGTAAGGGCAATACCTATGACCGAAATGGTGAATGTTGATATTCAGCGCATTATGGAAATGATTCCGCATCGTTACCCGTTCCTGCTGATCGACAAGGTCGTTGACATTGCCATCGACGATTCTGCTGTTGGCATCAAGAATGTGACGATGAATGAGCCGCAATTTACCGGTCATTTCCCGCAGCAGCCGATCATGCCCGGTGTTCTGATCATCGAAAGCATGGCGCAGACGGCAGCAATCCTTGTTGTCCAGACGCTTGGCGAGGATGCCGAAGGCAAGCTGGTTTATTTCATGAGCATCGACAATGCGCGGTTCCGCAAGCCGGTCGTGCCGGGTGACGTCATGCATATTCATGTGAAGAAAAAACAGAGCCGTGGCCCGGTCTGGAAATTTGAAAGTGAAGTCCGCGTCAACGATCAGGTCGTTGCGGAAGCTACCATTGCTGCGATGATCCGGGGCAACTGATAATGTCAAAAATGCATCCAACCGCCATTGTTGAAGACGGCGCCCAGATTGGCCAGGATGTAGAAATCGGGCCGTACTGTGTTGTCGGCTCGCAGGCGGTTCTGGGTGATCGCGTCAAGTTGCACAGCCATGTCGTGGTCGCCGGAATTACGTCGATTGGGGAAGACAGTAC
>CBIHMD010000149.1:0-6491 GCA_966210655.1 uncultured Thalassospira sp. | reverse complement strand
TCACCCTGAGTGCCGATTTCCGGATTGTCCTGCCAGAAGATCAGCTTGTCGACGACGCTGTCGCTTTCTTCGATAAAGATCGAGGTTTCCCGATCAACCGTGGTGCGGATTGCCGGATCGGCATATTGCGCGCCGGATTGCGACAGCAGGGCAACCTGACCCTGGCTGCGATTGCCATCGGTGATATCGCGTTTGACCGCATCGGGGTCTTCACCAGTCAGGATGCGACGCGCCTGATCGGTGGTCGTACCGGTCTGCGGGCGCGGCGCACCGGGATCGGGAACGCGTAGCGTGAAATCAGGCGGCAGGCTCAGCGGTGCACGGGAAACAACCTGAAACTCGTCCGGGGCCGTTTTATTCAGGCCGAACGTTTCACGCGTTGATTCACAACCGGACACGGCAAATGCCAACCCGCCCAGCAGCGCAACTTTGAAAATCGATGTCGATAGTTTCCGGGCCATTGATGCCTCTTTACCACTCAGTCTCCGGCATCGAAATGCCGGATCAAAAATTACCTGGATGATTTTTTACCGCCAAACAGGGAATCGATCAACAGCAGGACTGCGCCAATCGTAATTGCGCTGTCCGCGATATTGAAAACCGGCCAATGATAACCTGCAACATGCATGTCGATAAAGTCGGTTACTGCACCGTGACGCAACCGGTCAACAAGGTTGCCAACCGCCCCGCCGATCACCAGCGCCAGCGCAATACCCAACAACCGGTCGCAGGTCCGCCACATCCAGATCAGGAACCCGATGGTGATTGCCGCGGTTGCCCCGATCATCACCCACGGGGCCTGCCCCTGAAACAGGCCGAACGAAACGCCGCTGTTCCATGCCAGCAGGAAGTTCATGAACGGCGTGACCTCAATCACGCGATGCGGGTTTGACAATCCGTCAATCGCAAGCTGTTTGGTCCACTGGTCGACGGCAAAAACCACCGTAATAATGACCAGCCCAAAGACAAAGGCACGATGTTTCATCAACACTCTTTCTGTCTTGCCTGAACACGGCCTTCCGAATGGAAAGACCCGGACCGGAAAAGGGCCGCCTTATTCGGCGGCCTCGATCCCCATTTCATCAACGGCATCGGCACAGCGCAGGCACACGGTTTTGTGCACCGGGTGGCTTCCGACTTCCGGCAGTGTCTGCCAGCACCGTTCGCATTTCTCGCCCTCGGCCAATGCCGAAACCACACCAACGCCTGCAACTTCCTCAAGGGTATAGGCCCCTTCGGGTGCATCCCCGGTGATCAGTTCGACATCAGATGTGATGGCGATTTCGGCAAGATTAAGGCCATTAAGTGCTTCGACATACTCCGCCGTCGCATAGACTTTTGGCGCCGCATCAAGGCTGGCACCAATACGTTTTTCCGCACGTTCCAGCTCCAGCGCACCGGTCACAACACGACGCAGCTTGCGGATTTTTTCCCACTTGGCGGCCAGTGCCTCGTTCTTCCAGCCATCCGAAACCGTGTTGAAGGTTTCCGAATGGACTGAACTGTCCGCACCATAACGCGCGCGCCATGCCTCATCCGCAGTAAAGCACAGAACCGGTGCCAACCAGCGCACCAGACTGTCAAACACGCGGTCCATAACCGTACGTGCCGCCCGGCGTTTGGCACTGCTTGGCGCGTCGCAATAAAGCGCGTCCTTGCGGATATCGAGGTAAAACGCCGACATATCAAGCGCACAGAAGTTATGCAGCTCGATAAACATCGTATGGAAATCATAATCCGCCGTGGTTTTACGCACCAGATCGTCAAGCTTGCTCAGACGATGCAGGACCCAGCGTTCCAGTTCCGGCAATTCGTTATCCGCAACCTTTTCCGCCTCGGTGAAGCCGTCAAGGTTCCCCAGCAGGAAGCGCAGCGTATTACGCAGGCGACGATAGATGTCTGAATGACGTTCTATGATCTCGTGGCTGATGCGCAGGTCATCGTGATAGTCGGAACTGACCACCCAAAGACGCAGGATATCGGCACCAAGCTTGTTGATGATGTCCTGCGGTGCAATGACGTTGCCAAGTGACTTGGACATCTTGCGGCCTTCGCCGTCCAGAACGAAACCGTGTGTCAGAACCGCGTCATACGGCGCACGACCGCGCGTTCCGCAGGATTCCAGCAAAGAGCTATGGAACCAGCCGCGATGCTGATCCGACCCTTCAAGATAAAGATCGGCCGGCCATTTCAGGTCCTGACGTTCTTCCAGCACGAAGGCATGGGTCGAACCGGAATCAAACCAGACGTCAAGAACGTCGGTGACCTGTTCGAAATCCTGGGCATCGTATTGGTCGCCAAGGAAATATTGCGCATCACGCGTGAACCACGCATCGGCACCTTCGGCACAGAATGCTTCGTAAACACGATCCAGAACCGCCTGATCGCGCAGCGGTTCACGGGTGTTTTTGTTGATGAACACCGTGATCGGCACACCCCAGGCACGCTGGCGCGAAACGCACCAGTCCGGGCGGTTGGCAATCATCGAATGCAGGCGGTTACGCCCGCCTTCCGGCACAAAGCGGGTTTCGTCAATCGCCTTCAACGCCTTTTCGCGCAGGTCATTATCCTTCATGGAAATGAACCATTGCGGCGTGGTGCGATAAATGATCGGGGCCTTGGACCGCCACGAACACGGATAGGAGTGCTTCAGACGCCCACGCGACAGCAACGCGCCAACCTCAACCAGCTTGGCGATGACCGCCTCGTTGGCATCTGCTTCCTTGCCGTTTTCATCATAGATGCGTTTGCCGGCAAACAGCGGCACGGTCGGGTAATAAGCCCCGTCGCCATCCACCATTTCCGGGATTTCAAGACCGTATTTCAGACCGGTCTGGTAATCGTCCGGGCCGTGCGTCGGGGCGGTATGGACAAAGCCTGTACCAGTGTCGGTCGTGACGTAATCAGCCGCCAGAAGCGGCACGTCAAATTCATAGCCTTCACCGCGGAATGGATGGGCGGCAACGGTGTCTTCAAGGTCAGCCCCCTTGAAGCTGCCAACGACCTTATGCCCGGTGATGCGGCCGTTTTTGCAAACGTCTTCGACCAGATCGGCACAGATCGCCATTTTCTCGCCGACCTTGGCCCAGGCTTCTTCTGCGGTTTCGGTGACTTCGATCACGACATAGTCGATCTCGACCCCATACGAAATCGCGCGGTTGCCCGGAATGGTCCAGGGGGTCGTGGTCCAGATCAGGATCGTCGCGTCGGAAAGGGCATCAACCTTGGACGAAACGACCGGGAACCGGACATGGATCGTTTTGCTGGTATGGTCGTGATATTCGACCTCGGCCTCGGCCAGGGCGGTTTTTTCAACCACCGACCACATGACCGGCTTCGAGCCCATATAGAGCGAGCCGTTCATCAGGAATTTGCCAAGTTCGCGGGCAATCGATGCCTCGGCCTTGTAATCCATGGTGACATAGGGATTGTCCCAGTCGCCCATCACACCAAGACGTTTGAATTCCTCGCGCTGGATATCAAGCCATTTCTGGGCGAACTCGCGGCATTCCTTGCGGAATTCGGCGATGGGAACATCATCCTTGTTCTTACCCTTGGCACGGTACTGTTCCTCGATCTTCCATTCGATCGGAAGCCCGTGGCAATCCCAGCCCGGAACATAAACCGCGTTCTTGCCCATCATCTGCTGCGAACGGGTGATCACGTCTTTCAGGATCTTGTTCAGCGCATGACCAATATGCAGGTGGCCGTTGGCATAGGGCGGGCCATCATGCAGGACAAACATTTCACGATCAGCCGAAATACCGCGAATTTTGCCATACAGGTCCTCTTTCGCCCACTGTTCCAGCAGGGTCGGCTCCATCTTTGGCAAACCCGCCCGCATCGGGAAATCGGTCTTGGGCAGGATAACGGTCTTTTTGTATTCGACACTCATCGTGACGGTCCTGTCGTCTTTAAACAAATTACAAGGGCGAACCCCGGGTGATACTGGCTGCCCCCGTAAAGGCGCGCGGATCATAACGGGTTCGTCGACAAATTCAAATCTTGCGCAGAATCTCTTTGGCAGCAATCACATCCGCAGCGATCTGGGCTTTCAGTGCGTCAAGCCCGTCGAACTTTCGTTCACCCCGGATAAAGCCGTGCAAACGCACACGAACGCGACGGTCATAGATGTCCTGATCAAAATCGAACAGGTGGGCTTCAAGCCCGGCATCCGCATCCCCGCCAAAGCTGGGGCGCACACCAATATTTGCGACTCCGTCGATCCAGCGTTCGACGGTTTCATCATTTTCGTCCGATATCAGGCCAAGTTCGACGGCATAAACACCAAATTTCGGACGCAGATGATTGCCAAGTGCGACATTGGCGGTCGGAAAACCAATCGTCCGGCCGCGCTGATCGCCCTTGATCACCACACCGGCCACTTCCCACGGGCGCCCCAGCAAATGGGTCGCATCCTGTGGACGGCCATCGCGCAATGCCTGGCGGATCGCGGTCGAGGAATAAACAATGCCGTTATCATGCGTGACAGCCTCAATCGCCGTCACCCCGAAACCGGATTTCTCGCCATTTTCACACAGCAGATCGACATTGCCCGCCCGGCCCTTGCCAAAGCAGAAATCCCAACCAACCACGACATGGCGCACGCCAAGCCCGTCGACCAGAATGCGCTTGATGAATTCTTCGGCGCTCATCGCGGCAAAATCGCGATTAAACTCGGCTTCGAAAAACAGATCGATATCCAGATCGGACGCCGCCGTAATCCGGTCATCGGCCGATGTCAGCCGGAAGGGCGGCTCGCCTGCGCGGAACAGCATCCGGGGATGAGGTTCGAACGTCAGAATGCCAAGAGGTGCATTCAGATCGCGGGCAATTTTGCGCGCATGATCAAGCAATGTCTGATGGCCCAGATGAAGGCCGTCAAAATTGCCAATCGCAACGACCGCACCGCGTGCGTCATCTGTCAGATCGTCAAAAGATCGAAAAACGCGCATCCGCGCCGGTCTCTCTTTTTGCTCATCACCATGCTGGCAGATCGCATATCCGCACAGTCCAGCGGGCAGCTATAAAGCGCGCAAGCCCGAAGCGTAAAGACTTTTCCGACAAAAAGCGTCTGGCTGCTGCTATGCGCCCCCATCATCCCTTCGATGATTTTCCGAAAAACCGTGTCGTTTTGCCCTTGACCTGAACCTTACTTCAGGATGCAGGATCGCTCAAACACCCCCTCAAACGAAGGTTTTTCAATGCTCCCGACTGACCAGAACCTTTTCGCTGAATGCCGGACAAAGCCCCACTTTGTCCTGTCCATTCAGAACCACCAACCGAATGCAGCCCTGCCTCGCGCCCGCCAACCGGAACGGAGACTGCCCCATGCCTGAACAGAAAGCCTCGCCGCAAACAGGTTCGCAACCTGCCACGCCAAACCTTTCAATCCGAATTACCATGCTGCTTCTGGCGTCGCTTACAATCATGGCCGGTGCGGTCATCGCAACATCGCTTCCGGGGATCGAGGCCCGCTTTGCCGATCACGAAAATGTCGTGATGCTCAGCCGCTTGGTCCTGACCCTGCCCGGCTTGTTCGTTGCCATCGGTGCGCCATTTGCCGGGGCAATTGCGGATCGGATCGGACGCAAGCCACTGCTGCTGGTGTCCCTGCTGCTTTATGGCACTGCCGGGGCTTCGGGCCTGTTTGCCGACAGCCTGTTTGGCCTTCTGGCCGGGCGTGCGTTGCTTGGCCTTGCGGTTGCGGGCACCATGACGACCGCCACCGCCCTTGTCGGTGATTATTTCACCGGCGAAATGCGTGACCGTTTCATGGGCTATCAGGTCGCCTTTTCCGGCCTTGGCGGGCTTGTCTTCATTGCCGGTGGCGGAATTCTGACCGAACTGCACTGGCGTAGCCCCTTTGCGGTCTATGCCGTTGCATTCCTTCTAATACCCGCCGTCCTGAAGGTGCTTTATGAACCCGAACCGGTTCGGCACGAACCCGGCAATATGCAGGCCGATGATGTCACCCAACGCGATATTCTGCTGGTTGGCCTGTTTTGTCTGATCGCGGCCTTAAACAGCACGGCCTTTTATCTGATTCCGACCCAAATGCCGTTCTATATCGAAAAACTCGGCATTGCACCTGCCAGCGGGGCGGGTCTTGCCATGGGATTTCTGCCATTGGCATCCGCCATCGCGTCCTTGAATTATGGTCGTTTGCGCCGCCACCTTAGCATTCCCGCCCTGTTTGCGGTCGGCTTTGGCATCATGGCGGTCGGCATGAACCTGATCGCCATGACACAGGATTATTTCGGGATTACCGGTTCCATCGGATTGACCGGGCTTGGATTGGGCGTGGTGATTTCAAACATGATGGCCGGTGCCATGGCGGTTGCCCCGGCATCCATCCGTGGCCGCGTTGCCGGTGCGCTAACCGCCAGCATCTTTATCGGTCAATTCCTATCCCCGTTGATCAGCCAGCCTTGGGTCGACGCGTTCGGCTATCGCGCCATCTATCATGATATGGGACTGCTGGTCGGATG
>CBIHMD010000148.1:0-6526 GCA_966210655.1 uncultured Thalassospira sp. | reverse complement strand
GGCCAAGTTTAAGCCTTTCCAAGAACCCGCTGCGCAAACAGTGGGTTTTTTATTGTCTGATCCACATGCGCCCGACAAACGACCATAAAAAAAGCCCGCCACGAGGGCGAGCCTTTGACATTTTGGTTGCGGGGGCAATCGCCGATGTTTGATTCACTTCCACGGGATTTGCAGATTTTAGCTCAATAGAGCGATTAGATCGCTAACCCGTGATAGATTGGGATCATATCTTTCTCTTCCTTGTCAAGTCGTTAATGACCTGATGGGGTAGTAGATGGTCGCCACTTGGGGACAGGCAAAAATCGAGTTCATCGCCCTACGCGATGAGATTTTCGATGAGCATCAGAAAGGTAAATCCAGAAACCGGATTTACCTCGATCTGCGTTCAGCAGGTCGCATCACCATGTCCCAACGATCCTTCTATTCCTGGTTCGACACCCTTTCGTCCAGCACGTCTCCCAAACCTCCCCTGATCAATGCCGACAACGCTGTCAGGCAATTGCCTGCACATACGCCTTTGGCTGTTTTGCAAAGTGCCCCCCCTGTCTCAGGCAAGGCCTCCGATACATCCGCCATTGAAGGCCGGGTTGAAACAGGCCGCATGCAAATTTGGGACGACGATCCACAACCGAATGAGGCCGAGCAATGACCAGAATGGTTACCTCCTGCGGCAACGATCCGCCTTCCCATCAAGTAAATCACCGCCGTGCTTCGGGTGCGGTCTGG
Source organism: uncultured Thalassospira sp. (assembly GCA_966210655.1). Taxonomy (GTDB): domain Bacteria; phylum Pseudomonadota; class Alphaproteobacteria; order Rhodospirillales; family Thalassospiraceae; genus Thalassospira. The sequence goes on along the minus strand of CBIHMD010000148.1, from coordinate 5,800 downwards.
TGAGCCATAAACGCCCCAACACCGCCGCCCGTTACCCGGTTTGAAGACCGGGTCGGGCTTCAGGCGTCAAGGACAGAAATTTAGGGGAATAAAATGAAGCGCTTGGTCGTAGCAGGACTATTCGCAGGCATCTTGGGAAGCCAATCTGCGTTTGCAGGGTGGCTGGTATATGATGTTGAAAAATGGCCGTCTGGTCGCAACGGATTGATGATCGAAGCAAATCCGCAATTGCCTGCCGGTCTGATCACGTGCCGGGTCATTGCGGCTCAGCGAGAGAAGCCGCTTGCTCTGCAATCTGAAGAACTCACGTTGGATCCTCGCACTGACAGCCTTGTCTGCGACTATGCAGGAACGACGGGCAAAAAAGATCAGTCTTCACCAGCCTTTAAAGATGACCAATTGTCAGGGGCGGGTTCAAATTGATGACCTCTCAAAGCAATGCGAATGACGAACACAGGATAGCTGTCGACATTGTAGATCCTGCCCTGATTTCGGCGATCTCTCAATTTCATCAGTTCAACATCACCAAACGAACACTTCATCGTCTTGCCGAGAGCGCAAGAGATATCGGTCTGCAATTCGTTATCGGTGGCGGAACGCTTGATCTCACTGAAGAACAACGCGAAGCCCTGGCACGTTCACTGGCTTACCTTCATGTATCGCTGAATTACCCATTCTGCCCGGATGAATGGGAGAAGATAGCAGACGACCGAATTCGTGATGGGTGGGCTCTTGGACTGCTATTTCAGCTTCTCGATGAACTTGCACAAGCGAATGTTTATTTGGCAGCTTCCGCGCCAGGCAAGATTGAACAACCTTGGCCGCATGAGAACCCCGAACACTCCGGTGCAGAAATTAGCGTCCCGAGTTTGCCTGCTAGCGAAACTGGCTGGACGCCCTTCCTTACACGTTTTATCGGCTGTGTTCTTGGAAGTTTTATTGGTGTGCTTCTCGCCCAGTGGTTGGGTAATGGATTGCTTGCTGAGGATTCTTCCCAAATATCCTTTCCGGTATACGGAGAGATTGAAGAGTTCGATCTTCCCGATCTCCCGTTACCGATTGATCAGTTTGAAAGACTGGTAGAGCCGGTTCGACCGATGGAGGTCGAATGAACTGGCAAGCTGACTATCTCGTTTTCCATCGTCGTATCCATGAACAGCGCAAAGCGCTTGGCATGTCTCAGATCAAGACCGCCAGCCTGATTGGTGTGTCTGAAAGAACCTATCGCAATTTCGAAAACGGTACCGGGGAACTTGAAGGCGCGAAGCTTTTCAAGCTCGCCAGTTCGCTCGGTATCAAAATCATCATTTCAGACGGAGTTATCGCTGATGGCGTTGATTAACATAACTCTTCAGGGCAAGGGTGGCGTCGGCAAGTCCTTCATCAACAGCCTGTTGATGCAGTATTACGCCAAACGCCAGATTGAGGCTCAGGGCTTCGATACCGACCCGGTCAATCAGACACTTGCCGGCTACAAGGCCTTTCCGGTGAAAGCTGTGAAGCTTGGGGATCGGGACGACGAAATTAACCCGCGATATTTCGATTATTTGATCGAAGACATCGTAGCCCTTCCCGAAAACGCTGCCGCCAATATCGATAATGGTGCCAGCACATTCCTGCCGCTTCTGTCCTACCTTCTGGAATCACAGGTTCTTTCAATGCTGCGTGAGGCCGGACATGAAGTCCGGCTGCATTGTGTGCTGGTAGGCGGACAGGCACTGGATGACACGTTACGGGGACTGGCTGAGGTTCTGGTTCACCTTCCTGACATTCCTGTTGTCGTCTGGATCAATGAATTCGTTTATGGCCGGGTGGAAAGAAACCGCCCGGGCATGGAGCCGGAAGGTTTCGAGCAAACGGCCCTCTTTAAGAAAAACAAGGACCGTTATCACAGTCTCGTCCGCCTTCCTGAGCTGCGCCAATCCACTTACGGCTTTGACATCAAACAGATGACGCAGGCGCGGTTGTCTTTCGAGGAAGCTATTGCTTCTCCCGACTTCAAGATCATGCAAAAGCAGCGCCTCAAAACAACGTGGGGCACCCTCTTCAACATCATGGAAGAGGCAATGCTCTGATGTCTGCTCTCGACGATATGCCACCGCTGCCAACCGGCATCGAAACAACCGAGGAACTGCGCACATTTCTCTGGAAACAGCATGGGGTCACGGTCGGAGAAGACGATCCGATCCTAATGGTTTTCACTATGCTACGTGTCGCCCTTGACCGGCAGGAACGACACTATGAGAGGCAACGCACGGAATTCGTCGGGACCATTAAGCAGTCGGTCAGCTACTTCACCTGCGATGTCAAAGCCGCGATCGATGCCTTCAAAAACGAGGCAATTGGCGATGTCGTTCGCGAGCGTGTTGAAGCCATGAACGAGGCAGCCCGTCAGGCGGATCGCGCCACGGGCAAGTTCAAAAAAAACCTTCTGTACCTATCAATAATCACTGCCGTGAACCTGATTGCCGTCGTTTTCAACGTCGGCCTGCTTTTTGCGGCCGCCCGCTAATTGACGAATTCAAATACAGACGAGGATCTAATGAAAATCAAATCATTCATCGGCGCTGTCACCAGCAATGTTCTGCTTTCCATCATGCTTGCAGAACAGGCTCTCGCCCAGGGCGTCGATCTTGGTGGCGAGGGGGGCACAGGTGGCTCCGACAAGAAGTGGTACAGCTGGATCGTCGATGGGCTGAACCTGATTTCAGAAGGTGTCGGGGCGATTGTCGCTGTAATGCTCGGCTTGGGCCTAATGTTTTGGGGGGGCTGGGGTGCTCTCACAGGTCAATTGGACCCCAAACAAGCATTTATCCGCGTGATTGGCGGAATTATCGCAGTCGCCGGCCCTTTGATGGCCGACGGTCTTCTGTCATTCATCGAATAATGCGAGGTAGCCATGAAAGCCGCTAGCCTCGTCCAGACCCACATTCAGCATGAAATGACCATCGCGGGCCTTCCTTTAAGGTTGCTCTTCATCTCGGCCACTTTTGGAGTTTCAGCCCTTGTAATCCCGTTGATCGCACGATCACTGGCGCTTGCAATTCCATGTGGAGCAATCGGGATCATTGGCAGCTGGCTTTTTCTCGTTCGTCGTTATCGTAACGATCCATTCTTTGACAAACAGCTGCTCCTTGCCCCGCGTTTCTGGGTCAAACGCAAAGGGAAGCTCTCTGTCCTGTCAGCCGGAGGTCGATCTAAATGATTTGGCCCGAGGTTATCTCCACCGGAATGATATCTTTGATGGGAGCTGGTCTTGCCGTACCGGCCGCCCGCAAACTTATGCTCGGCGACCTGCAGCGCGACTGGTTGCAGGATGAGCTTGAACTCGATTGCATCGATCAGATTGACGATGTGACCATTCGGAACAAGGACGGTTCCGTTTCCCGGGTATGGCATATCGAAGGCACCAGCTACGACGCTCGGATTGATGTCGAGCAGAACACAATGATGCATGGTCGTTCTGATCTGATCATGGAACTCGGCAAAACCGGTGTTGCCATCCGCTTCATAGGGGTCAAACGCCAGCGCCAGATTGGCAATCAGGCAACATGGCCCAACGCTGTTCTAGAAGAGATCGGAGCAGCTGAGGCCGAACGGTTCAAGGCCAGTTATTTTATCGACTGGTCCCTAGTGCTCTCAGCTTCGGATATGCGCCCGCTTAGTGAAGCCGAAGAAAAGATAGATGCATTGCTCGCCCCCTATCGTCCTTCGGTTCTCCGCAAAGCCGAAGCAACTGACGAAGCCTGCCCGCTAACCGGCTTCCTGAACGGTCTGGTATGCGGGGAATACCGTCATGATCTGCCGTCTGCCAGCCGCAATATATCAGGTGGCTTACCCGCCTCTGATATCTCGTTTGACAAGGTTAGCGGCACAATCACGACGAATGTTCCGCGCCAAAAATTCCAGAAGATCATCACGATCACCCATTGGCCCGAGCAGATCTCTGCCCGGTTTATGGGAGAAATCCTGACCTTGGAGGGTGACATTGAAATCAGCCAGGTCTGTGAGCCCTGGGGCCGCGATCAGGCCACAATGTTTTTCAAACGCCGGCAGAAATCCGAAGAAAGCAAATGGTTCGGCAATCCGGCAGCAGCAAAGGAAACCGCAGCTCTTCTCAATTATCTCGCATCGGGCAATGTCGGACTGTTTGCCTCTCAATTCTGTATTATTGCACGCGCCGAGACGGCTGAGGCGCTTGATCTTCTGATCCAACAAATTGCCGTCATTCTCGGTGATCAGCGTATCGGTTATTCCATCCAGACAGCCGGTGCGCCAGCCTGCTGGTTCTTCCGCCTGCCCAAACCGGGCAAGGGTGGCCTGCTGCCTCCGGGCGGGCGGATGATGGCAAGTCTTGATCTTCGCGATCAGAATATTGCAGCGATATGGGCCTTCCCGCATTCCGCAACAGGCATGCTGGAAAGCCCGCTTGGCCCTGCCCCCGTGCGCTGGTTTGCCACCCCCAGCGGTCAAACCTATGCATTCCAGTTCCATGTGGTGAACAAGCCGCTCACGCTTGGCAACTTTCTGGTATTCGCTCCGGCCGGCAGTGGCAAATCCACTCTGATGATGCATCTGCTTGGCGGACTGGCAAAGTTCCCGAATGTGCGTTCTTACCTGTTCGATTCCCAGGAAGGCTCTCGATACATGATTGAGGCAATGGGTGGGCTTTATCAGGCCTATGACGGCCTTGCTCTGAACCCGCTTGATGTCGGTGAAGACACCCCCGGAAACAGGGAGCGTGTCAGGCATATTCTCAAGTCGATCGCAGGTATCGATCTCGACAAGGAAGACATCCGAGATCTCGATCATGCTGTTGAATTGACCTTTGCGCTTGAGCCGCCTGAACGAACGATCAATGCCATCTACCCTTACGCATTTGCCCGCCGTTCTGCACTACGCGAAGCTTTTGCCCAATGGGTTGTTGACGACAAGGGCAACAAGGGTCTTCGCAGTCATATTTTCAACGCTCCTCGGGACAGTCTCGGTGGTGTTCTGAACCAATCCCACATGGTCGGCCTCAACATGAACGAGGCTCTGGCCGATCCGTCCCTTGGCGGCCCGGTTGTGGCCCACATTTCTCAAGCGATTGCAAAGTCGGTAGCCGGTCGGGGTGACGGGTTTGTAATGACAATCGAGGAAGCGGCCAGACTGCGCCAAAATCTCGGCTTCAGAAACCTAAGTGAAGTGATGTGGCGTGAATACCGCAAGCTTGGCGGTATATGCGGCATGATCTTCCAGGACCCCGCGGCCCTCACAAAATCCGAGGGCTACGAAGCAATTATTGAAAACACGGCCGTTTTCATCTTCTTCCCGAATTCGAAGGTCACGGAAGAAAGCCTGCGCCCCTTCAATCTGAATGCCGAGCAAATGCTCTTTGTTCAGGGTCGCACACGCAGCCGCAGGAAAAATGACAGGCGCGTCCTGATTATCAAACGCGACGAGACCACAGGATACGAGGAAAGCGTCATCGCTGATGTGGATCTGACGCCACTCGGCAAGTCCCGCCGATTTTACAAGAGCGGCCCACAGGCCAATGCCGAGCTTGCAGCTCTGAAACAGAAATGGGGGGATGCATGGCCAAGCCATCTTTAACCCGCTCCCGCCTTCAGTCTCTGGTCGTTGCTGGTACCCTGATATTCGCGCCATCCGTGGCACTTGCGACATATCCGGTTTTCGACGCAACGTCCTTTGCCAAGCTCACCGAACAGTTCAACAGCCTGCAGAAGCAGCTTGATCAGCTCATGGAGCAAACGGAGATCTTGGGCAAGCTGTCGCGAACGGCTCAAGACCAGGTAAA
>CBIHMD010000147.1:0-6527 GCA_966210655.1 uncultured Thalassospira sp. | reverse complement strand
CTACAGGCATTGATCTGGCAGTTTGAAATGGGCGCGGACGAAGCGATTGCCGACGAGCCGCTGGACCGTTTCAAGGCGTCCGAAAGCCTGAGCCGACAGGCGGGGCAATCGGGCCGTGCGGCATTGCCGCCCAACGGCGGCGGGGCCGCCCGCCCGGCGATGCCACGGCCAGCAGGTGGTGTAACCACCATGACACCACCGCCCGCCATTCAGCCGGGGGCGGGGTTCCTGTTATCTGATACGCCACACGAAGCCCGGCAATCGGCCCGTGATCTTGCCGCGGGGGCCACAAATCTGACTGACCTTAAGGAAGCGGTCGAAAAGTTCGAGGGCTGCGCGCTTAAGAAATCGGCCAGCAATACGGTGTTTGGTGTGGGTAACCCCGAAGCACGGCTGGTGCTGGTCGGGGAAGCACCGGGTGCGGAAGAGGACCGGCAGGGCGAACCCTTTGTCGGGCCGAGCGGCAAGTTGCTGGACGCTATGTTGCGGTCCATCGGCTTTGCCCGCGAGGAAGTCTATATCACCAATATCCTGCCATGGCGTCCGCCGGGAAACCGGCAGCCGACCATCGCCGAGATTGCGGTGTGTGAACCGTTTGTCCGCCGTCATCTTGAACTGATCGGGCCAAAGGTTGTTGTCTGCCTTGGCGGCAGTTCGGCCAAGACCCTGATGGAAGAGGATCGCGGTATTACCCGGTTGCGTGGCACGTGGAAGGAAATGACACTGGGGGCGTCCAGTGTGACCGATGTGACGGCGATGTTCCATCCGGCTTATCTGCTTCGGACACCGGAACAGAAGCGGCTGGCGTGGCGTGATTTGCGCGCCGTGGCACAGAAATTGTCGTAAATTCCCCTGCATTATCCTGCATTACCCTGCATTACCGTGCGAAACCCACGATGCATGGCCGATATGCAGCGGGCAGGCAGCGTGCCAACATCCCCGCCAAGTGGTTGATTTCGGAGAAATCATTTCGCGAGGCAGGATTTTGCTGGTATATATGGCGGCTTCAAGCGGGGGGACACCGCACTCTACAGGTTGCGACGAGAAACTGTTTCGGGATACAAACACGGCTTTGCCGGAGTCTCGCAGGGGAAAGACTGGTTTTGATCGAAGCAATAAGAACAGGCCTGCCGCGTGCCGCACTGGCATTCCGGCGCACCGTTTTCATCACAGCACTTGGTGCCATCGCGCTGGCAGTGCCGGTAACGCACGCCCAGGCCACCAAGGAACAGGCCGCCTTAAGCGCGCCTGCGGCCGGTGATGATGCTTCGGTATCGGTTCCCCTTGCGCTGTCCAAGCGCGACGCTGAACTTTACGAACAGATTTTTGCCGTACAGGAACAGGGCCGCTGGAAAGATGCGGATAACCTGATTTCGCGTTTGTCCGATGATCTGCTGATGGGCCATGTTCTGGCACAGCGTTATCTGCATCCGACGGCGTATCGGTCGCGTTACAAGGAGCTTAAGGACTGGTTGGCACTTTACGCCGATCATCCGCAGGCACCGCGCATTTACAAACTGGCGCTGCAGCGCCGTGGCAGTGCCAGCTATCCGACAAAGCCGGTTGGCGGCTATGTCAATGGTGCCGGATATGATTACGAAGACATCCGTCCCTATCACCACAAATCGACCAAAAGCCTTTCATCGGCACAGCGTTCGCGCGTTTCGGTTCTGAAACGCCGCATTCGCCAGCGGATCGGTGACGGTTGGCCGACAGGCGCGTTGCAGGTTCTTGAGGCACAGGAAACCAAACGCCTGTTTGATGCCTATCAACTTGATGAATCCCGTACATCGATCGCGTCGGGATATTATTATTTCGGCAAGCCGGATCTGGCATTGCGCCATGCCGCCGAAGCCGCAAAGCGGTCGGGCAAATACCTGCCGCAGGCGCATTGGACGGCGGGCCTGACCGCGTGGCGTCTTGGCAAGATGGATGAGGCGCACGATCATTTTGTGGCCCTGACCAGGAACGACTATGCGTCAAGCTGGACACGGTCAGCCGGGGCATTCTGGGCGGCAAGGATTGATCTGGCGGCGGGGCGTTTTGTTGAAGCCGACAAACTGTTGCAGATGGCAGCGGAATATCCGCGGTCGTTTTACGGGCTTCTGGCATTGCGGTCGCTTGGCCGGGATGACGTTTTTGACTGGGACAGTCTGGCGCTGGATGAAAATCGCGCCAACAAGCTGAAACTTGATCCGCATGGTCGCCGCGCACTTGCGCTGATCCAGATCGATCAGCGGGACGAGGCGGAACGTGAATTGCGCAAGGCGGCGGCAAGTGATGATGACAAGCTGCGCCGTGCGGCTTTGTCGCTTGCCGATAATGCCAATTTTGCGGCGCTGACCATGCGACTTGGCGGGTATATCGCGCAGAAAACCGGCGAGGTGATCGTCAATGCGCTTTATCCGGTTCCGCCATGGGCACCGGAAGGCGGTTATGAAGTTGATCGTGCGCTGATCTATGCGCTGATGCGTCAGGAATCCGGTTTCAATGCCGAGGCGCGAAGCCATGCCGGTGCGCGCGGTTTGATGCAGCTGATGCCGGCCACGGCAAGCTATATCGGCAATACCCGTTATCGCGGTGAAAAGCGCGCGGAACTGTACGAGCCGGAAATCAACCTGTCGCTGGGTCAGAAATATGTCGACCATCTTCTGGGGCAGAACGGGGTCGATAACGGCTTCCTGCAATTGATGGCGGCCTATAATGGCGGGATCGGCAATCTGGGGCGCTGGCAGAAGGCGCTTAAGGATAACGAAGACCCGCTGTATTTCATCGAAAGCATTCCGTCACGTGAAACACGCCTGTTTATCGAGCGTGTGATGGCGAACCTTTGGATGTATCGTTCGCGTCTTGGGCAGGACAGCCCGTCGCTTGATCGTCTTGCTGCGGGGCAGTGGCCGGTTTACCAGTCACAGGACCTTGGCGGCACCGGCGATAGTGGCCTGACCGCTGAACGCTAAGCCGGGATTGATGACTGCAAACAACCATAGCAATGATGAACCGTCGTCTGGTCGTCGGGATCAGGGCACGGTTCTTGACCGGATGCAGATGCCACCGATGAGTGGTGATGAGGCTTTGCGCCGGTTCCATCAGGACCGCGAAGCAGGCGGCCATGTTCCTCATGACGACGAAACATCCGAACTGGCAAAGTTGCATCCGGTGGTGCGGCTTTTGGTGGTTACTGGAACTTTTGTGCTGATTGTCGCGGGGTTGCTTGCGGTGTTGTATCTGATTGGTCGGACCTAGAGCCTAGCGGGATTGGCATTTGGCATCGAAATACAAAAAACGGGCGTAGATGACTGCGCCCGTTTTTTGTTGTCTGAAGATCAGACCTGATTACAGCGATTGGCAGAACTTTTCGAAATCCTGCACGGTTGCATATGATTTCTGCGTGCCGGGACGGGTGATGCTGTCAGCAGCGTAGCGCACGGCCATATCGAGGGCGGCCTTAACGTCGCGGTTTTCGACATAGTAGCGCGCGAAGCTGCCGATGAAGGCATCGCCAGCGCCGGTCGTATCAACCGGTTTGACCGATACTGGATCAATATGCACCGCCGCATCGTCCCCATTGATCAGAAGCGCGCCATCACCACCCAAGGTGACGATCACGGTTTTGACACCACGGGCAATCAGGCTGCGGGCGGCAGTTTCGGCGTCAGTCAGCGAATTGACGGGCATACCCGAAATCGTTGCCAGTTCGGTCTGGTTCGGGACCAGGAAGGTTGCCTTTTCGATTTTGCTGCTATCGAGGTCGGCTGGCGCCGGCGCAGGATTGACCAGCGTTTCAATACCATGCTCGGCGCCAAAGGCGACGGTGTGATACACCGTTTCCAGCGGCACTTCGAGCTGCATCAAAATCAGATCACATTCTTTAAGCGCATCGGCAGCGCGGTCCACATCGGCCGGGGACAGTTGCGCATTGGCCCCTTTGACGATCAGGATGCTGTTTTCGCCTGACGGTTCGACAAAGATCGGGGCGACGCCGCTTGAGGTGCCCGGGACGCGTTCGACAAAACGGGTATCAATTCCCGATGTTTCGAAATTGCGGATGGTGTTGTCGGCAAAGATGTCATCACCGACCGTGGTGACCATCATGACATCGGCGCCAAGACGCGCTGCTGCGATAGCCTGATTGGCGCCCTTGCCGCCACAACCCATTTCGAAACGCGGGGCTTCGATGGTTTCGCCGGGCAATGGCATGCGATCCGTGTAGGTGATCAGATCAACCATGTTGCTTCCGACAATGGCAATTTTGCCTGCCATATTCATTCTCCTGATTTACAGCGACCGGATCGCCTGTTGGGCTGCATCAGCTTCGGCCCGTGTCATATAGCCCAGCGTGACCGAGAAATTCCGGCTTGCGCCAGAGGGCAGAGAAATGACATTTCCCTTGGCCTTTTCGGCATTGAAGCCTTCGGGTTCGCAGGTGGATGGCAGGGCAAAGGCCGCGACCTTTTGGTCCTGATTGGCCAATATCCAGCGAACCGTCTTCGGAAAGTCATCGGTGTTGTACGCAATGTGGAAGCCATCGCCTTTGACGCGGCGCATCAGATAGGCGGTGTTGCCCTGTGCATCGGTTTTGGCGTTGCGAATGTAAAACACCTGTTCGGGGTCATAGCGATGTGGTTCGTCGAGCGTTTCCATGGCCGCCGGATTTTGTGCCAGGGTTTCGAGAAACGCATCATAATCGGGGTTGCGTGGCACATGGGCCGGGACTTCGGTGCGAACGATGGTGTCGGTTGGTGTGAAACCGGCAGGCTGGACGATCTGTGCGCCGTCATAGAACGCAAAATTGACGTGGCACATATACATCAGGTTCATCGCCGCACCGGACAGGTTTTCGACATTCATCTGAATATCAAAAAGCGTCGTATCCGGGCGCAGGACCACACGCGGGCGGGCGATATAATGCGCCCCAAAGCCCATGACATATTCGCGGGTGCCACTGATTGCCATAAAGGCACCGTCGTCGTCATGGCCAAATTCGATGGCGGCACTGTCCATTTCGGCACATGGCATTTCGCCATGCAGCGGATGCGTATCCGTCGGACCGGGGCAGCCATTGGTCAAAAGTCCCGAATGGAACGCAAAACAGCCATAGGTTTCGACAATGACGTTGGCCGGGCGCGGCATGCTGAACATGTTTTCCATGGTCAGGTCCACGTCATCAAACACCGCATCCCAGATCATTTGTCCCAAGAAGGGCAGAATGATCAGATGGCCGCGTTCGTTTTTCAGCCGAACTGCTTCGATGCCGGTTTCATAGCGAAACAGGCTGGCCGACATGCCATCGTGTGATGCGATGACATGTTCGGCTTCGCCGAAAAAGGATTTGCGCAGGTTAACCTTGGTTGACGCAGTCATGGAGTCACCTCGTTTAACGCGAACGGTTTTTATAGGCGTTGAGCGCAATCACCAGCAGAAGGAACACGCCCCAGATGAAGTCGATCAGATGGTTCGAGAAGCGCAGGATCTGGAAACCGCTTGAAAGCAGCATCAGAGCTGCAACCGCGATTGACACACCCAGCACCGTGCCACGGCCACCGGCCGGGTTCGTGCCGCCCAGAACTGCAATCAGAACCGCCTGAAGCAGATAGGACGTGCCGTAATCGGATTTTGCCGCATTGGTGCGCCCCGACAGAATGATCCCGGCGATAGAAGCCAGCACACCGGTCAGCATGTAGCTGAGCAGGACCATTTTTTCGCGCTTGAGGCCGGCAAACAGGGCGGCCTTCGGGTTGGTGCCGATCATCATCAGATTGATGCCAAAAGTCGTTCGGCGCAATATGAAGGCAATCAGGCAGGCCAGAACTACAAACAGCACAAAAGGCGTTGCCAGACCAAAGATTTTACCGTTGCCAATAAAGGCCCAGGCTTCGGGGAAACCGACAATCGCCGGACCACCGGTCATGACAATGGCAAGGCCCGTGAAAACCTGCCCGGTGCCAAGGGTCGCCAGAATGGGTGTGATTTTAAGCCGCGTAATTAACAGCCCGTTTAGGGCGCCTGCGACAAGCCCGGTGCCAAGCGCAACCACACCGCCCAACAGAACGATACCAAAACCGGTATCGGCAACGCCGGCATCGGTTGCGAATTTCTTGAACATCACCCCGGCAAAGATACCCGAAAGGTTGGCAATGCCGATCACCGAAAGGTCAATTCCGCCGGTCAGCATGGCGACCATCATCGCAATCGACAGCAGACCCAGTTCAGGGAAGGTGTAAGTAATGGATTCAAAGTTGTAATAGCGCAGGAATTTATCCGGGCTAAGGGCGGTCATGATAACAAATATCAGGACCGTCATCGCGATCAGCTGAACGATATTATTGTCTTTGTTCAGAAGGTTACGGAAATCGAGTTCACGTTTCATATTGGCCCCCTCACGCATTCGCACGGCGGTCACGCCATGCCGTGATGGCGGTGGCAATTACAATGATGACACCAACAACAACGCGCTGCCATGTGGTGTCGATTTTCATGATGATCAGGCTGTTTTTGACCATGACCAGCATGAACACACCCAGCAT
>CBIHMD010000146.1:0-6561 GCA_966210655.1 uncultured Thalassospira sp. | reverse complement strand
GATGCAGGTTGCTCCGGCGAATGCCCAGTCGCGTATCAAGGATATCGCCGACTTCGAAGGCGTTCGTGACAACATGCTGGTCGGCTATGGCCTTGTTGTCGGCCTGAACGGCACCGGTGACGACCTGGGTGATTCCGACTTCACCCGGCAGAGCCTCGTCGCCATGCTTGAACGGCTCGGCATCAATGTGCGCAGCGAGATCGAAGATCTTGATTCCGAAAATATCGCGGCCGTCATGGTCACCGCTACCCTGCCGCCATTTTCACGCCAGGGTTCGCGCCTTGATGTATCCATCAGCGCAATCGGCACCGCCGAAAGCCTCCAGGGCGGCACACTTCTTGTGACCCCGATGGTGGGTGCCGACGGCGAAGTTTATGCCGTTGCCCAAGGCAATCTTGCGGTTGGCGGTTTTTCCGCCGCCGGCAATGCCCAGACGGTGGTCAAAGGTGTTCCGACATCCGGGCGCATTGCCAGTGGCGGTATCGTTGAACGCGAAATCGATTTCAATCTGAATTCCATGCAGAACATGTCGGTCGTTCTTCGCAATCCGGATTTCACGACCGCCAGCCGTATTGCCGAGGCCGTGAATGCCTATCTCGGCGAAGTTGCAGCCCGCCCGAGTGACCCGGGAACCGTTCGCATCAGTATCCCGGCACGTTACAATCAGGATGTTGTCGCCCTTTTGACCGACATCGAGCAGCTTCGTGTCGAACCGGATCAGATCGCACGCGTCGTCATTGACGAAAACACCGGCACGATCGTGATGGGCGAAAATGTACGCATCAACCGCGTTGCAATCGCACAGGGCAATCTGACCATCCGTGTCACCGAGACCCCGCAGGTATCGCAACCTTCCCCGTTCTCCCAAACCGGCACGACCGAAACTGTCGACCGGACCAACATCGAAGTGGATGAAGGCGAGGATAACCAGCTTGGCGTGCTTGAAAGTGGCGTCAGCCTGCAGGAACTGGTCAACGGCCTGAACAGTCTTGGTGTTGGCCCGCGCGACATGATCACCATCCTTCAGGCGATCAAAACGTCCGGCGCACTTCAGGCCGAAATCGAGGTGATGTGATGATGATCGACAGCACCAGCGCCATGATGGCGCAAGCCCAGGCATCCGCCCAGTACGGCGCACAGAATAACGTAACCAATCGTGCCAGCCAGCTGACGGATGGCCACATCAAAACCGACGCACAGGCCCGTAAAGCCGGTGAAGAATTTGAATCCATGTTTCTCGGCCAGATGCTGAGCCACATGTTTGCCGGCATCGAAACCAACGAAATGTTTGGTGGCGGTCACGGCGAGACCATGATGCGTTCGCTGCTTGTTGACGAGTACGCCAAAGAAATGACCCGCGCAGGTGGCATCGGAATTGCAGATGCCGTTACGCGCGAAATCCTCAAGGTGCAGGAAGGATAATGACCATGACCACCGAACAGATGGTTATCGAGCTTAAAAGCGTCACATATGACCTTATTTCCCTGCTGGAGCGTGAAACCCAGGGGCTGCGCAAGCTCGAAGTTGCCGAGTATGAGCAATTCGTGTCGGAAAAATCTGCCCTGTCGATGCAGTACGAACAGCTTGTCGTCAAATTGCGCGCACGCGGTTCAGAGCTCCGCCAGTTGCCCGAGGACGACAAAGCGGAATTGCGCGATCTGCAGGCCGAGTTCCAGCAGGCAGCCCGCCGCAACATGACTGCCCTTCAGGCCGCCAAGGCGACCAACGAACGTATGGTCAATGCCATTGTGCGCGCGGTAAATGACAAAGCCAAGGAAGACTGCACGACTTACAACCGTTCAGGTCAGACCGGCAAGGCATCCATCGGTGGTTACGGCCGCCCGACCAGCAAACCCGGCACGTCTTACAGCGTTAACGAAACGCTCTAGGAGTAAAGGCAAAGATCATGTCACTGACCCAGGCACTCAACAGCGCAATTTCTGGTCTCAATACCGCGCAAGCCCGCATTTCCATCACGTCGTCAAATATTTCGAACGTGAACACCCCCGGCTATTCGAAAAAGATTGCCGGGCAGGAAACACTGGTACTCGACGGGGTTGGCGCAGGTTCTCAGATCGGTGACATTTATCGAAATGTCAACGAGGGTCTTGTGCGCGAAATGCGCGGTGAACTGGGCAAGGCCGGCAGGGAAGAAGTGCGCTTTGAATTCTTTCAACGCATTCAGACCCTGTTTGGAACACCTCAGTCAGACGGCGCCATAAGTCAGCGCATCAGCGATCTTGCGGATGCCTTCGAACAGCTTGGCAACACCCCTGAACAGAACTCCCCGAAGGTGGAAGTTATCGAAAGCGCCATTCAGGTTATGGATGCGTTCGAAAACCTGTCCGAGCAGATTCAGCATATGCGCAGCGATATCGACAAAAAAATCTCTGACGAAGTCGACCGCGCCAATGCCCTGCTCAACGAAATCGCCGAACTCAATACGGATGTCGTCCGCCAGAAGAACCTTGGGCAGCCGACGACCGAGATTGAAGACCAGCGCGACCAGAAAATTAACGAACTGTCCAAGATCATGAACGTCACCACGTATAATCGTGGCGACGGATCCATGGTCCTGTTTACAGCCAATGGTAACCGGACCCTTCTGGACAGAACCCCGGCAAGCCTTACATTCAACCCGACTGCCGGCTTTGAACCCGGCACAGGCGGATCGGGCATAATGCTGAATGGCGAGGATATTACCGATGTCATGCAAACCGGCACAATCAAAGGTCTGCTTGAAATGCGCGACACGGAATTGCCGCGCCTGAACGACCAGATCAACGAACTGGCCGGTGAATTGCGCGATGCCATCAACGAAGAGCACAACAAGGGCACTGCCTTCCCACCACCAACCAACCTGTCCGGCAATCGCATGGTCGCGGCATCGGACCCGCTGACGGCATCCGGCACATTTCGGATCGCAGCGTTAACTGCCAATGGTGAATTATCTGCGGATGACAGTTGGGCCGACATCACCTTGCCAACAGTGCCCGCGACAGTGCAGGGCGTTATCGATGCGATCAACGCATCCGATGCAGGCGGCTATCTAACCGCATCACTGGTTGATGGCCAGATGGTAATCGAAGGCATCGACGGCAGCCGCATTTCAATTAATGAAATGACCAGCGCCATCACCACCAGCGACGGTCGAGAACAGGGATTTTCCCACTATTTCGGTCTGAACGACTTTGTAGCTACGACAAAACGCTCCGACACCATGACGTCGTCCCCGCAGGACAGTGCGACCACAGCGTTGAATGTGACGGCGAATTCAATGGTCATCAGTGCCGGTAGCGGTGTTCTGACAACACCGGGCATTACCGTCAACTATGCGGCAACCGACAGCCTAACCGACGTGCGCGATGCCATCCGCACCGCTCTGGAAGGTGCGGGCATGACCGCAGAAGATGCTGCCGAAATGGCATATATTGTCGAAGACGGTGATCGTTCTCGTCTGGTGCTGAGCTATACGGCAAACATGACGATAACCGACAATGGTGACATGGCCCAAACAATCGGCATGACCGAAGACATGCCTACACTGGCTGGCAATATGGATGTCGACAGTGTGATCAAAAACGATCCGGCCCGCATCGTACGCGGACAGATGAATGCCGATGTCTATGGAACATCAAATGCGGTTGTGGATTCTTCGGCAGCTATCCCCAATCTGGGCCCACTGGTACCGCCGCCGCTAAACTATACGCTGACCGTCAGCGGCCCTTTTTCCGACGTTAATATCGATTATGACAGCGGTTCGTCACTGGATGATATTGCAAATGCGATTAATAACAGCGCAATCCTGTCCGACAACAATATCACGGCCGACGTTATCTATGACAGCAGCATCGGCGGTTATAAATTGCAGGTAACCGACGCCGATGGTGATCCGTTCTTTTTCCAGGATAGCGGCCTTCCTTCTGCAGACAGCCTGACAACGGTTCTGGGATTGGGTATCAATTACGGTATTCACGAAGGTGACAATAGTGCCGCCCTTGCACTTAGCAACACGTTCGAACGTACCGATATCGATTTCGAATCTGCGGGCGGCCTATCTGCCGAACGGACATCACTGACCGATTTTGCTGCCGGGATTATTGCAACTTCTGCGACCAAGGCGTCCGTTGCCGCGAGCAACTATGAGTTCCAGTCCTCTTTGGTAACGGATCTTGATACCCGTATCCAGAATGAGGCCGGGGTCAATCTTGACGAAGAAATGTCCGATTTAATCATTTTCCAGCGAGCTTACAGTGCGTCCGCACGGGTTATTTCGACCGTGGATGAATTGTTTGATACGCTGCTGAATGCGGTTTAAACTACCGCATGAAATGGAGACAGTAAGATGGTAACGCGCGTTGCAACTTACACAAGCCACACATTGCTCGCGAATTTGGCGCTGAAGAACGCATCAAAGGTCGCGGATTTGAATACCCAGGCATCAAGCGGTTATAAATCGCGCCAATATTCGGGTATTGCCGACAGCACACAGCGTCTGCTGAATCTCGAAGCGGAATATACCCGTACAGAGCAATATCTTCGAAATACGACACAGGCCAAACTGCGCCTGCAATCGATGGAAACAGCCGTCGATGAAATGACATCCATCGCCGTCAAGATGAAGACGCTGCTGATCCAGGCGCTCAGCGCCGAGCAATCCGATGATGTCAATCTTGATAATGAAGCCACACAGGCGATGCAACAGCTTGCCGGGTTGCTTAATACCAATCTGGATGGGCGTTTCCTCTTTGCAGGCGGACGATCCGATCAGCCTGCAGTTGATATCGACAAAATCTATCCTGCCGATAACTATGCCAGCGCGGAAACCTCTATCAGCGCAACCGATACGCTCGCCTCGCTGGGAGTTACCGACGGCACGCTCGAGATTGTCAGCTTTGATAGCGATGGCAATCCGTTTGGGCCAACAAACATCCCCTATATTGCGGCGACAACAACGGTTGGCGACCTGATTAATACCATTAATGGCAATACCGCCAATGGTGCGACGTCAAGCCTCCGTCCGGTTTCATCCGGTGGATCGCCGCGACTGAATATCGAAAATGTCGGTAACGGATCAATCACACTGAACGAAATCGGCGGCGGCAACATACTCGAAGCCCTTGGCTTGACAAAAATTCCGAACCCGCGAAACGACACGGCCTACTATGCCGGTGACCAACAGGTTCTGAACACCCGCGTCGACAAGGATTATGATATTTCATACGGCATCCTTGCGGATGCCCCCGCGTTCCAAAGCCTTATTCAGGGGCTGGGAATTGCCGCAGGCACAACCGATCAGGAAGCGCTCGGCCAGGCACTGGATCACATCAATGATGCGATCGAAAGCCTGCCCAATATTCAGGGCGAAATCGGTCTCGACATTGCCAACCTTGAACGTTTTGAAAGCAATCACGCCGATTTCAAGGTTTTCGCGAGTCAGGCCATCACAGAAATCGAAAGCGTTGACGTTCCTCTGACCCTTGCCGAACTCGCCCAGCACGAGACCGCATTACAGGCAAGCTTCATGACCATTTCGCGATCATCCGATCTAAGTCTGGTGAACTATCTGAGATAATTTACTAAAAGCCTTCTTGTATTCAGCCTTGCAAACGCACACACATACAATCAACCAAACATCAGCGCGCCGGAGTTAGAATGGCAATGGACCCCGAAAAGGCCACCGACAAGACCGTACCCGAGTCCGTGGTTGTCGAGACCCGGTTTGGCAATATCGAGTTTAGCTGGGACAAGGGCATCTATATGCCGATTGGCCTTTTGGGTTTTCCTGACCATCATGTTTTTGGTCTGGCGAACATTCCCAATACCAATCTGGATCAGTTCAAACTTTATCAAAGCCTGACCGATGCAAACCTCTCCTTCATCGTGGCACCGTACAATATGGACAGCCAGATGATTGATCAGAAGGACATTGACCTCGCGCTTTCCAGCCTCGCGATTGAGGCAAAAAATCTGGCGGTCCTGATGGTTGTCACGGTGCGCAGTGCGCCGGACGGCAAAGGCATCACCATGTCGACCAATCTGCGGGCACCGGTATTTATTGACACCGAACGCCAGATTGCCTGGCAGCACATTATTCCCAACGACAAATATTCCGTTCAGCACGACCTGTAAAACCGGAAGTTGCCTACCCGCCCGGCAGATATTGCCGGGCAATCCTTTTATTCCCCGCCGAATCACAGCCTGAAACTGGCACGCTCGTTGCTTAATACATGGTATTCAGGCTCTCGAGCATACGAAACACACGATATCCGTGATGGGACACGGGCTTCGAGAGCATTTTTTCAGACTACACAGGCTCCGATGGAGCCATCCATGTAGGAGGGAAGTATGGCTCTTAATATCATCTCGAACTATGCGGCAAACGTTGCGCACCGCAACCTGCAAGAATCCGACACCATGGCGACCCGTTCGCTTTCAAAACTGTCGTCGGGTACCCGTGTTGTTTCGGCTCGTGACGATGCTGCTTCGATGGCAATCGGTGCCCGTCTGAACGCAACCACCCAGGCTCTTAAAACGGCAACCGTCAACGTTGGCCAGGCC
>CBIHMD010000145.1:0-6597 GCA_966210655.1 uncultured Thalassospira sp. | reverse complement strand
CCAGCATACATCAGAAGAATGTGCGACGCGCGAACTTGTTCACTCATAACTCGTCCTTTCTTCCGCAGGTGGGTTGCACGCTACGGATTTTCTGCAAGATTAGAAATTTATGGAGAAGGCAAAGGGTCCAAACCGATGTGCAGGCGTATATCTGCGTGTACATGGGCTTGGGCCCTAGACTTTCTCCATGCCTTGTGGCTTGTTACGACAAAATGATCAGAGATGAAAGAGAAGAGGCGTTTTAATGCTTGCTGTTGTTTCTCCGGCAAAGAAACTTGATTTCGAAACCGATGCACCTGAAATGGCCGTTTCAGAACCGCAATTTCTCGACGATACCGAAGAACTTGTTGAAGTCGCGCGTAAAAAAAGTCGCAACGACCTGATGAAGCTAATGGGCATTAGTGAAAATCTGGCTGATCTGAATTATCAGCGGTTTGCCCATTTTTCACGTCCTTTTGATCGCACAAACGCCAAGCCGGCAATTTACGCGTTCCGTGGTGATACCTATATCGGGCTTGATGCCGACACGATGGGCCAAAAAGATATCGACTGGGCCGAAAACCATTTCCGGATGCTTTCGGGCCTTTATGGTCTTTTGAAACCACGTGATTTGATGCAGCCCTATCGTCTTGAAATGGGAACGCGACTTTCGAACCCGCGTGGCAAGGATCTTTATGCATTCTGGGATGACAAACTTGCCAAGCAGATCAATGCTATTACGGTTGATCATAAGGACCGCAGCCTGATCAATCTGGCATCGCATGAATATTTCAAGTCGGTGAAAAAGGATGTGCTTGACGGTCCGGTGATCACGCCGGTCTTTAAGGAAGTCAAAGCGGGCGTTGGCAAGGTCATCGGATTCTCGGCCAAACGTGCACGTGGCATGATGGCGCGTTACATGATCAACAATCGTCTGGAAAAGCCCGAAGACCTTAAAT
This sequence comes from uncultured Thalassospira sp., assembly GCA_966210655.1. Classification (GTDB taxonomy): domain Bacteria; phylum Pseudomonadota; class Alphaproteobacteria; order Rhodospirillales; family Thalassospiraceae; genus Thalassospira. The sequence continues at coordinate 5,659 of CBIHMD010000145.1, read as the reverse complement.
CGTTCGATATGGACGGTTATCGCTATCAAAAAGACCAGTCGAATGATAACGAGTGGGTCTTTACACGCGAACATGACTGACAACAGAAGTGGTGCGATCGTATGACTGACGATCATCTTGAGCAACTTGAAGATGACAATCATCTGCCGGAAGCTCATCCGTTTTCCGGATATTTGCGGAACTTCTTCCGTGGGCCGGGGCGTTCACGCAGCCTGACGCGCGAAGAGGCATTTGACGCCTTTTCAATGATCTTGCGTGACGAGGTGGAACCGATCCAGTTGGGCGCGTTTCTTTTGATGCTGCGTTATCGGGCCGAAACGCCCGATGAACTTGCAGGCATGATCGAAGCTGTACGCAAGGCTGCCCGTCTTGAGCTTGATGACGAAAGCTTGGTTCCGGAAAAATGTCATCCGATGCTGGATTGGCCGTCCTATGCGGCAGGGCGTTCGCGCGGGTTGCCTTGGTTCGTGTTATCCGCGATGTTGCTGTCGCGCAATGGCATACCGGTTCTGATGCATGGTTATAATTCGCATCTAACCAATGGTGTCGGGACCGAGGCTGCGGTCAAGGCTCTGAAGCTGCCCCTAGCGATGTCGGCCGACGAAGCGCGTTCCGATATCGCATCGAAGGGTTTTGCCTATTTGCCACTGCGCCACATTCATCCGAAATTACAGGAGTTGATTGGTCTGCGGCCTTTATTGGGGTTGCGCAGTCCGGTCAATACCTTGCTGCGTCTGCTTAATCCGTTGCAGGCGCGTGCGGCGTTTCTTGGCGTATTCCATCCGGCGTTTCTTGATGTTCACCGGGAAACCGGAAAACTGCTGGAACTGCCGCGGATTGGTGTGATCAAGGGTGGCGGCGGCGAAGCGGAACGTACACCATTCAAGCATGTCGATCTGCGTATGCTTGATAATGGCGAGCTTAGCGATGTTCGCTGGCCGGCGCTTCTGGCGCGGACTGAAAAGGACGATGAAGACAACAGCCCGGTGACCTTGCAGCATTTTCTTGCAGTCTGGCGTGGCGAGGTCGAAGACAGTGCTGCCATCGCGCGCATCAAAGGCAGTGCGGCAATGGGGGCGTTCCTTGCGGGCAAGGCTGATTACATGGACGAAGCCGAAGCACTGGTTGAAGGCTGGTGGGAAAAGCGTGACCGCAAGATAGGTTGAAAACCGCGAGGGTATCTGACTTCGAAGTCAAAGCAGGAGATGGTTAAACAAACCATCCCCTTTTTTCATTTTCAGAACGAAGAGTTTGGCTCTTTCAGGAACGCAATTTCATCTGGCGTTGATGTCCGTCCCAGAATGTCATTGCGGTGCGGGTAACGACCGAAACGATCAATGATCCGTTTGTGCTTGATTTCGTAGTCATGATTGTTTTCAAGGCCCGGCTGGTTAAACAAATCCAGCGCGACTTCGTGAATGGCTTCTGATTCCGAATGCATGTAGGGCATGTACAGGAAGCATTTTTCGGTGGACTTGGTCAGTTTGGTGTCAAAGCCATGTGCAACGGCTTCCTGTGCCAGAACGAGTGCCATCGGGTCGGAGGCAAAGGATTCCGGTTTGTCGCGATAGATGTTACGTGAAAACTGATCAAGAATGATGATTTCCGCCAATCGGCCATGCACTGTTCTGCGCCAGTTATAGAGCTCGCCTGCTGCTGCGGCTGTATGGAAATCGGCAAAGCGTTCCTTGATGTGATGGTCGAGTGAAAGGTCTTTTTCAAACCATTGTTTTGGCTCAAGTTCCTTGAACCAGAAAACAAGTATGGATTCAGGTTTCATTGGACGCTTCCTGTTTTTTCATGTTGCCGAAGCATAGGCGAGCATGGCGGTGCCAGCAAGTCAGGCTTCTGCGATCATGCCATCTTTGAGACGGACGGAACGGGTTGCGACCTGATCGAGAAAGTCGCGATCATGAGAAATGATCATCATGGCCTGGGGCAGGGATTGCAGGATGGAAATCAGCCGTTTCTCTACATCTGCGTCAAGCCCGTTAGTCGGCTCATCAAGCAGCAGCACTTCCGGTGACATTGCCAAAACTGTCGCAAGCGCAACCAGCCGCTTTTCACCGCCAGACAACTGATACGTGATACGGTCGTCAAATCCGGCCAAACCAAGATTGGATAAAACGTGTGTCGCGGTGACTTTTGCTTCATCTCTCGACAGGCCAAGATTTAGCGGGCCAAACATCACGTCTTCAAGAACGGTCGGGCAGAAAAGCTGATCATCGGAATCCTGAAACAGTAATCCGACCCGGCCGCGAACTGCGCGGAATTCGGATTCTGTTTCGCATCTTGACCCAAGAATAGCAATCTCGCCGTTCTCTGACTGGACCAAACCCATCAGACAATGCAACAGGCTGCTTTTACCTGCACCATTGGCGCCCAGCAGTGCCAGTCTTTCACCAGTGCGCAGGGACAGGTTGACACCATTCAACACCTTGCGCTCGGTGGGGAATGTCAAATGCAGGTTGTTGACAGTGATCAGATCAGGGCCGGACATGCGACCTCCAGCCCGATCAAAGTACCGATGAAAAGAATGATCGCCGCCGCAAACAGATAATCTTGTGGATTTAACCGGGGCAGGGCGCCGAAATGCATATGACCGTGATACGCACGACATTTCATCGCCCAAAGAATGCGTTCCGAACGATCATGGCCACGTACCAGTAACATCCCTAGCAAATATCCAAAACTGCGCCAGCTATGGCGATTGTTGCGCGCAACAAAGGCGCGTGTCCGCATGGCAAGCCGCAGGCGGAGATATTCCCGCCGCAAAACATCGACATAGCGAATGGTAAACATGAAAAGCGTCACCAGCTTCGCCGGAACGTAAATCCCCTGCAAACCCCGTCCCAGAAGGATGGCATCCATTCCTCCCACCAGTGCTATCAGAACAAGGATCGCGGCATTTGCCTTAAGCGCGATCAGCACGGCCTGAAACAGTCCCTGATAACTGGCGTCAAAACCCCAAAGGGTAAACATCACCTGACCGGGAACGGTAAAGGGCAACATGATAAGCATCACAAGGATGAAACCATCCATGGCCAAAACCATTTTAAGCGTTCTGGGCCAGTCGGGTTTCACAAAGCCGGTAATGATGACAGCTACCAGAACCAGCATTGCCAATGGTTGCCAGCTTGAAAAATTGACCGCAGTTATGATGAGCGCGAGAGCAGCAAGTAAACGAAATCGTGGATCAATTCGCGACAGAACCGAACTGGATCGTGACGGCACAAGGACATTTGTCGCTCCGATCATGGTTTTTTATTCTGTTGTTTGGCGCTTGATCTTGCTGTCTGGAGCCATGCAAAGGCCCCGAATATTCCGACGACGACACCAATCCCGCCCAGAAGATCGGAAAATCGGACCTTGTCCTCATAGGCAACCAGCTGTTCACGCAAAGGCCGAACATGACGCGATATTGCCGCGTCAATCAGGTTGTCCAACTCGTCCCGCGAAAGGGTGACGGTCGTGCCGGAACTATCTGTTACAATGGTTGTCGATGATTGTTGTGTTTTGTCGCTTTGGAATGACGATGCCATGTCAATCTGACTGACATCAATATTAATGTCTTCATTACCTGACGGCAATTGATCGGAAAGCTCATCACCATTGATTTTGAATCTGGCGATATGGCCATCACCGGAATTAGCTTCGATGACATAATCTTGCCGGTGACTGACGCGAAGTTTGAATTCGCCCTGATCATTGGTCTTTCCGGCAAAGACAACGCGGCCTGTATCATCTAGAAGTTGGATTTCTGCATCTTGCGGCCGGGCGCCACCCCCGAAATAGGCATAGCCGTCGATGACGTCACCGTTTCCCATCGCAAAAACATGCAGGCTGTGTGCCTGAGCATTGACGCATGTGAATAACGTACCGATCAGAACAGCAATTGCATATAAAGCGGGAAATCGGGGCATCTATTAGGCAACGCTTCGAAGCGAACCGGCGGGTGCCAGCATGACTGGACGGACTTTCTTGACGAGATGAACGGCTGCCGCGGTGAGGATACCTTCAACCACCATAACCGGGATGTGACTCATGACGACAAGCTTTGCCGTCGGAACAAATTCCTGTCCGCTGGCGGCAAGTGACAGGCCGACCATCATGCTTGAAAGGGCAATGGCACCGGACCCGGCAACAAAACCCGCCAGCAGGACCGACTTGCCTTCGGCACGTGCCAGAAACGGTGAAACCAGCCACCACATCAAAACGGCGGGCAGAGCTATATTGATTGTATTGACCCCCAGAACCGTAATGCCGCCGAAACCAAAGAAAACTGCCTGCAACAACAGTCCGATGAATATCGCCGGGAAAACGGACCAGCCCAGCATCAAGCCCGCCAAACCATTGACAATCAGATGCGCACTGCTTGGCCCGACGGGAACATGGATCAGGGAGGCAACGAAGAAGACGGCACTCATCATCGCCACGCGGGGCATCGCATCAATATCGATTTTGCGAAGCCCGTAGCTGATGCCGACAACAGCCAGAACCGCACCAGTGACAACGACTTCACTCGATAGGGCTCCGTCGACGATGTGCATGGTCAAATCCCTGTAAAGCGCATTTGTAATCCATCAGCTTACAGGCAGACCTGCAAACGGATGGAACGGCGCATTGATTTTATTCCGGTGGGGCAGATAGGCTATAAAACCTGCCTGGAAAGCGTAGCGATTTCGCTGTCGCGAAGTCAAGCAGGTTTCATATTTTTTATAAATAAGTATGACGATGCTGTACGTCTAATTGGGAGCATCAGTCCATCGCGTCGGTTTTGACCCAGATGACACCGCCGCGTTCGACCGGCACCTGATCATCTGATCCGGGAGCCGCCATTGTGCCATCTTCGACCAGGGCGGCAAACGCCCACCAACCATCACGTGGCATGGCATAGGTGAAAACACCATTGCCATCGGCCTTGATGACTTGCGTTGAGAAACTGTCGTTTGGCAGCTTGATGCTGCCGTCATTGGCATATTCAACCTCGACCTCGGCAAACGGTACCGGTTCGCCGTTATGACGGACGATCCCGCTAAACACATTTCCGGCCCAGATGCCATAGGGGCGGGTCAGGGGCTCGATCTCGACCGGGAAGCCGACCATCTGATCCCATTCTTCACCCGCGCCAAACGCATCAATGATCGTCTTGGTATACTGGATGATGTATTTGCCCTCGGACGGTTCGAAATAGGGAACCGGTTCGACATAAAGCGCATATCCGCCCGGACGATCAATTCTGATTGTTGCGTCAAACGCTGCTTTGCCATCGACCGTCTTTGCCACCAGACTGTCGCCAAGATCGGTTTTATTGCCGTTGGTCTGGATGCCAAATTGAACCGGGCGGGCCATTTCCATAGCCGGGCCATTGGTCATTGGGTGGGTAAAGGTCAGATCGACGTCAACATCGCGACCGGTTTCCTGTGTCACCACATTGGTTGACGGGATCATCTTCTGGAAATGGGCCAGTGCGTCATGTTGTGCACTGATCAGAAAACCAAATGAAAGGCCCGCAGCCGTGATCAATCGGGAAGGAAACGACATCTTTCTGTCCTGTTGTTCTGAAATGATGCCGTAGCCTATGGCGACCGATTTGTCGGGTCAATCCATTGAAATGAAATATTTCATAAAATATTTTAAATCGTATGAATTTCTAGGG
>CBIHMD010000144.1:0-6610 GCA_966210655.1 uncultured Thalassospira sp. | reverse complement strand
CATCCCGCCCGCGCGGCAAAGCTGTTTTCGGCAAGCTGATCGCCCTTGCGGCTTTCATAATTGGTATAAAAAACAAAACCCCGTTGATCGAACCCCTTAAGCAGGACAATCCGCGCAGAAGGCCGCCCTTGCGCATCTGCTGTGGCCAGCGTCATCGCATCTGGATACGGTTTTTCCTTGTTTTTTGCCTCGTTAAACCACACGTCAAACAGATCGAATGGAACCGCGTGGGCTTCATGCCCAATTTTTGGCGTATTTTTTTCGTCCATTGGGGTCAGGATTCCTTTGATAGTTCAAAATCCGCACCAAATTCGAAAGATACGGGTTTTGGATATACGTGAAACGACACAAGCAAGATCGTTCCGTAGATACAGAACATATCGGTTGGGACAGGAAAGACAAGGTAGGCAAAAAAATATGAAATTCCGTCATATCGTAATCCCCGTCATGATGACCGCCTTTATTGCCGGTTGCGCACAGGATCAGGGCCAGAAACAAACCGCAGGCACCCTTTTGGGCGCGGTTGGTGGTGCCGTTGCCGGTGCGCAGTTCGGCAAAGGGTCCGGGCAGCTTGTCGGTGTGGCACTCGGCACGCTTGCCGGTGCCTTTATCGGCGGTGAAGTCGGCAAGTCTCTTGACAATGCCGACCGGGCCATCATGGCGCAAAACACCCAGCGCACACTTGAAAGCGCCCCCACTGGCCAGACTTCGACCTGGAACAATCCCGATACCGGTGTTCGTGGTACGGTCACCCCGACCCGCACCTATCAGGAGCCAAAAACCCAGGATTACTGCCGTGAATACCAGCAAACCGTCACAATTGGCGGCAAGCAGGAAGAGGCCTATGGCACAGCGTGCCGCAAGCCCGACGGCAGTTGGGAAGTTGTGAACTGATCTTCACGGCATGACATTTTAAAAGCGGCGCCTTCCTTGCGAACAGCGCCGCTTTTTCATATCTGAGCCATGTCAAGAACAGCGATAAAAACAAATGCCTTTCTTGCAAGCCGCAAGACAGGCTTATAATACACATACAGAGTTTTCCATTATCCAACCGGTCAGGCGATGCAGGATCCCTACAAGACTTTGGGCGTTGCCAAAAACGCCACCCAGGACGAAATCAAGAAAGCCTATCGCAAACTTGCGCGCGAACTTCATCCCGACGTCAATCCCGGCGATAGCAAGATCGAGGAACGGTTCAAGAAAGTTTCAGCGGCCTATCACCTTTTGGGCGATGCCGAACGCCGCAAGAAGTATGACACGGGCGAACTTGATGCCGACGGGCGCGAAACCGGGCCGTTTGGCCGCGGTGGCGGTGGTGCGCGTTACAACGGTCAGGCGGGTGGCGATCCGTTCGGTTTTTCCGGGGCCAATGCCGAAGATATCTTTGACGAGATTTTCGGCAAGGGCGCACGTGGTAGCGGCGGCGGGTTTGGTGGCTTTGGCGGGCGCAGACAGGCCGAAAAGGTCAAGGGCCCCAATATTTCCTATGAGCTGAGCCTTGATCTGCGTGAAGCGATCATCGGCACGACCAAGCGCATCAACCTTGCCAGTGGCAGAAGCCTTGAAGTGCGCATTCCGGCAGGCAGCGAGGACGACCAGACCCTGCGCCTGAAAGGCCAGGGGATGGCGGGCATGAATGGCGGGGAAGCAGGCGATGCGCTGATCAAGCTGCATGTCCATCCCGACAAGGTTTTCCGCCGCGAGGGCAATGACCTTCATTGCGATCTGGCGATCAGCCTTTCCGAGGCGGTGCTTGGCGGCTCGATCGAGGTACCGACGATTGACGGCAAGGTCAGCATGAAACTGCCCGCCAATGCCAATAGCGGCACAAAACTGCGCCTGCGCGGCAAGGGGGCGGCTTATGACCGGGGCAACAAACGCGGCGATCAGTACGTGCACCTGACCGTCAAGCTGCCCGAAGATCGCGATGACGATCTGATCGATTTCGTGCGTGAATGGTCGGAAAAGCATCCCTATAAGGCACGATAAGCGTTACATATCGACGTCGTGAAAAGCCGGGATTTATGCCCGGCTTTTTTGGTTCAGGCGTCCTTTTGAATGCGCCCGACCATGATGAGGTCCTTGTCCTGTGCACTTCCGGCAAAGGCATCGAACTGGTGGCCGATCTTTTTGAACACGGCAAGACATTGTTCAAGTTCCTCGTCGGAAACATTGGCAAAAATCTGGGCGCGCACGCCCTTGATCACCGATTGTATCTGGCGAAGTGCCGGTTCGGCCTTTTCGGTCAGGTGAACGGTTTTTGCCCGCCGGTCATCGGGGACTTCACGCCGTTCGATCAATCCCTTTTCCTCCAGCCAGTCCAGGGTTCGCACCAGTGTTGGCCCCTGCACCCCGGCAATACGCGCCAGTTCCTTTTGTGTCAGGTCATGATCGGCGGTGCTGAGGCGAAACAGGATGATCCAGCGGGCTTCGGTCAGGATGAACGGCGATAAACGCCGGTCGACCTCGGCGCGCCATTGCCGGGCGAGCATGCCTAGCCAGAAGCCGAATTGTTCGCGCGACGCATTGCTATCAGGGGGATTTGTCATAGGGGAAACACCTGCGGGAGGATTTACAAGACTCAAAATTTAGATAGATAGCTATCTATCATCAAGGGAACGCTCGAAGCAATCTTGAATGGGTGTTATGCCACGCCTATCTCGCGCAAACGGCTTCGCGTTACCATATGAAATGAAAGGCTTTCCATTCAAAAATATGAATACAGGGGACGTATGGAACAATTCTGGAATCCCGACCAGCTTGTCAATTGGCTCGAACAGGCCATTGCGTGGGTGGAAACCAATATCCTGCTGGTCCCGACCCTGTTGCAGATTGCGGTTTGTCTGCTGGCCGTGATCCCTGCCCTTTTGCTGCGTGCCCCCCTGTCGCATCAGCTTGGCCGTTTGCAGAACTGGCGCGCTCTTTTGCATTATGCCGGGTTCCGGCGATTGCTGGCGGTGCTGCCCGACCTTGCCTTTCCGATCATTCTGGTTTTGCTGATCTGGTTTATTGATGCCGTCGCGATACAGGCAGGGCTTCGGCATAATATCCTGCGTCTGGTCGCGAGCCTTCTGAACGCGTGGATTTTCATTCGTTTGGGCACGGCGGTGGTCAATAACCCGGTCTGGGCGCGTAGTATCGCCATCATCGCCTGGGGGTTAGCCGCCCTTAATATCGTCGGCTGGCTTGATCCGACGATTGATCTACTCGATAGTCTGGCACTTCATATCGGGCAGTTCCGGATTTCGGTGTTTGGCATCCTCAAAGCAATGCTGTCGCTGGCGATCCTGTTGTGGGTGGCGTCCTTTGCCTCGCGCATTTTCGAACAGCGCATTCAGAAGGTCCACCGCCTGACGCCATCGGTTCAGGTGCTGATGTCAAAGCTTCTGAAACTTGTGCTGCTGTCGATTGCGGTTCTGTTTGCGCTATCGACCATCGGTGTCGATCTGACGGCACTTGCGGTGTTTGGCGGCGCGGTCGGTGTCGGTATCGGATTTGGTCTGCAACGCATTGTCGCCAACCTGATCAGTGGTGTGATCCTGCTTTTGGATCGGTCGATCAAGCCGGGCGACGTCATTGCAATTGGCGATACGTTTGGCTGGATACAGTCGCTTGGCGCGCGCTACACCGCAGTCCGCACCCGCGATGGCACCGAGTTTCTGATCCCGAACGAGGACCTGATCACCAATCAGGTCGAAAACTGGAGCCATTCAGACGTCAAACTGCGCCTGAAGGTTCCGGTCGGCATTGCCTATCGCTGTGATCCGCATTTCGCAATCAAACTGTGCAACGAGGCGGCGGCAAAATGCGAGCGTGTTCTCGAGAACCCCGGCCCCAATACATTGCTGCGCGGCTTTGGCGACAATTCGGTCGATCTTGAAATCCGTTTCTGGATCAACGATCCGCAAGGCGGGCGCGGCAATATCATCAGCGAAGTTCTGCTGAATGTCTGGGACAGCTTCAAGGAACACGATATCGAAATCCCGTTCCCGCAACGCGATTTGCATCTGCGCAGCAGCGACGGTGCGGTCAGGATCGAAATGAGCCGCGCCGACGACGAAACCGGGGATACAAACCCGGACAGCCGGGCTTAACTGTCGGGATTAATCGACAATCTGCGTCATGTCCTTTGGGCCAATCTCGCCAGACGATTCCTGTTCGCGGTTTGGTTCAACCGTTTCGGGCACTTTGTCGTCGGGTTTTGGCAGATCAAGAAGCGCACCGACTTCGACATCCAGAACCGATTGCCGGGTCTTTTCCAGTTCGACCAGACGTTCGCGCATGGCCACCGGCCAGCCGCCATCGGCATTGACCAGAAGCAGGCGGTCATAATCCAGAAACAGGCCCAGCCGGGACATCAGATCGACCAAAGTGATCCGCGACAGATCGCCCGACAATATCCAGCGATGGCTTTCGGATCGTTCAATCAGCTTTTCGCGGCGAAGGGCGGCCAGTGCCCAGTTCAAATCGCGCCCGCCAAGTTTGGTTTCACTCAACATCCGGCGATAGGTCGGCGGTTTGGTTGCTTCGCGAAAGCCATGTTGCAGATATTCCAGAACCCGCAATACCGCGATGATGCGTTCCATCTGGCCCGGCACGGCACCGCGCGGATCGGGGATCAGACCGGCGGCGCGTGCCGCGCGCCATTCGGAACGCGCCGCGGCGACCTGTGCGCCCAGCAACACCACAATCCAGGTCAGATACATCCATAACAGGAAGATCGGTACGATCGCCACCGCGCCATAAATCGTCTGATAGGTCGGGAAATTGATGACGTAAAAGCCAAATCCCTTTTTAAGCGCCTCGAACAATCCGGCAGCGACCAGCCCGCCCAAAATCCCGTCAACGATCACCACCGATCTGTTCGGCATGCCGATAAACAGAAGCGAGAACGCAATCGCGGATAGCAGGAAAGGTGCCAAAAACGTCAATTGCCCGATATGTTCGCCCAGCCCGTCGGCCCCGACCATATAGCGCATGGCAAAAATATAGGATGCCACCGAAAGGCTAAGCCCCAGCAACATCGGCCCAACCGTCAGCAAGGTCCAGAAAACGACGAGTTTCGCCAAAAGTTTGCGCGGGGTGGTCACGCGAAACACATCATTCATCGCGCCTTCGATGGAACCAAGCAGCATGACTGCGGTCAAGGCCAGAACAATCGTGCCGATTGCCGTCATCTGGCCGGTGTTCTGAAGGAAACTGCCAAGATAATCGGTGACCTGTTCGCCGGTTTCGGGCAGAAAATTATTCAGGACCACGCCCATGATCTGGTCTTTCCATTGCTCGAACACCGGAAAAGCCGACAGGACCGTCAGGGCAACGGCAAGAAACGGCACCATGGCAAGAAGGGGTGTATATGACAGCCCTGCTGCACGCTGAACGGATTTGTCATGGATAAAACGCATGATGGCATAACGCCAAAATCCGGTGCGGTCGTTCAGTATTTGCCCGATTGGAACCATTAAACACTTATCCCTGCGCAATTTCCGGTTATAGTGCAATTGATCAACAGGATAGCGCGCCGGCACAAGATAAAACAGGCCAGATTGACCTTGGCCTCGCTTTGTGTAGGATGCGCCCAATGTCAAATGCCTCCTGTGTGGGTCACAGCTTTGTTCCGCGCTGCATGCCCGCCAGAGAGAGATCGTGGGAACGAGAGGGAAAATGAGCTTTTCCGCAGAGAATATTTCCGGCCTGATGGCTGGCAAGCGTGGCCTAATCATGGGCGTCGCCAACGATAAATCCATCGCTTGGGGTATTGCGCGCACCGTGGCCGCCGCCGGTGCCGAGGTTGCCTTTACCTATCAGGGCGAAGCCCTTGAAAAGCGTGTCCGACCGTTGGCCGAGTCTGTTGGCAGCGACATCGTCCTGCCCTGCGACGTCACCGACGCCGCCAGTATGGATGCCGTGTTTGAAACCCTGAAAGAAAAATGGGGCAAGCTGGACTTCGTCGTGCATGCCATTGGTTTTTCCGACAAGAACGAATTGCGCGGGCGCTATGTCGATACGTCGCCGGAAAACTTTGCGATGTCGATGAACATCTCGGTCTATTCCTTTACCGCGATTGCACAGCGCGCGGAAAAGCTGATGACCGATGGCGGATCGCTTCTGACCCTGTCCTATTACGGGGCGGAAAAGGTCATGCCGCATTACAATGTGATGGGCGTTGCCAAGGCAGCACTGGAAGCCAGCGTGAAATATCTTGCCAATGACCTTGGTCCGGATCGCATCCGTGTGAATGCCATTTCGGCAGGCCCGATGAAGACCCTTGCCGCGTCGGGGATTGGCGATTTCCGCTATATCCTGAAATGGAATGAATATAATTCGCCGATGCGCCGCAACGTTACCCTCGATGATGTTGGCGGGTCGGGTCTGTATTTCCTGTCGGACCTGTCGACCGGTGTTACCGGCGAAACCCATCATGTCGATTGCGGTTATCACACCGTTGGCATGAAGCAGGCAGACGCACCTGACATCAATGTTCAGAAAGCCTGATCTGAACATGATATGATCTTGCGGGCTGCCTTGCTGGCAGCCCGTTTTGTCTTCAAACACCTGAATTCTGGATATCGGAAATGGCTGGCAACAGTTTTGGCTCCCTGTTTCGCTT
>CBIHMD010000143.1:0-6649 GCA_966210655.1 uncultured Thalassospira sp. | reverse complement strand
CCGGTTTCGCGCAAACGCTGCACCCGGCGAAGACACGCCGCCGATGACAATCCCACCTGTGCCGATAATTCGGTTCCCGTCAGACGACTGTTCTGCTGCAACAGTTCCAGCAGGCGATAGTCGAATTTATCAAGTTCAGTCAAAATTCCCCTGCCCCAAACGCATGGTCTTGAATCCTCCCGGAACAATGACCGAACCGGGCCGATAAGAAAAATCGTTTTTACGCAAAATTTGCGGAAATTTCGCACGCTTTTGCGATCTTTGCGCACCGATGTCGTTTGATGCGGGCTAACTTTCAATTGTGTTCGGAAGCATTTCCGAACCTCATTAGCAAAGCAAACTAGCGAGCCAGCATCATGCCAGCACATGTATCGACACACTCCCTCGTCGCCACCGCCTCCCATGCTGCACCGACCACAAATTCGTCGTTGGGCGCAGTCGTCTGGCGCTGGCTCGTCCTTTCGATCCGCCATATTGCAAAACAGCGCAAAATCGCGCGCGATGCCGCATGGCTGCGCCAATCCCCCAACGCCGTTCTGCGCGATATCGGCATCAATCGCGACGAGATTGATCAGACCTGCCGACATGGCCGCCTGAAATAGCATCTTGCTGCCGGGCCGGATCCACGGCACCCTTGCTGTCAAAATAAATGATCAGTCAGGGAAGCTAGGGAAAGGCCCAGATGTCCGATTTCATCTTCGAAACCACCCCGCGTGCAATCTGCCGGTTTGGCGGCGCACAGGAACTTGGTAAACTGTGTGCCGAAACCGGCGCAAAACGCGCCTTTGTCCTAAGCGACCCCGGCCTTGAAAAGGCCGGGCTGACATCCGGCCCCTGTGCCTCCCTCCGGCAGGCCGGGGTCGATTATCTGCTCTGGACCGGTGTGCAGGCCGACCCGCCCGAGGAAAGCATCCTTGACGCCGCCCGCCATGCCCAGGAATTTGGTGCCGATATTGTCATCGGGCTGGGTGGTGGCAGTTCGATGGATACCGCCAAACTGGTGGCACTTCTATGCGGCAGACCGCAAAACCTTGCCGATATTTACGGTATCGGTCTGGCAACAGGCCCGCGCCTGCGTCTGATACAGGTCCCGACGACGGCTGGCACCGGGTCCGAAGTCACCCCGATTTCCATCGTCACCACGCCGACATCGGAAAAGAAGGGTGTCGTTTCCCCCCTGCTTTATCCCGATATTGCATTGCTTGACGCGGAACTGACCATGGGGTTGCCTGCCCCGATCACGGCGGCCACCGGCATCGATGCCATGGTCCATGCGATCGAGGCCTATACGACAAAACACAAGAAAAATCCCCTGTCCGACAGCCTCGCCATCCGGGCATTGCAACTGATGACAGCCCATATCGACGACGCGGTTTCGGCAAATCCCGGCCGTGCCGCGCGCGAGGCAATGTTGCAGGGATCAATGATGGCCGGAATGGCCTTTGCCAATGCCCCAGTGGCAGCCGTCCATGCGCTGGCCTATCCGCTGGGCGGGCATTTTCACGTGCCGCACGGGTTATCCAATGCCCTCGTCCTGACCGAAATCCTTAAATTCAACCGCGATGCGGCAATGCAGCATTACGGCGAACTCGCCAGCGCCGTCATGCCGGACCAGCGTTTCTCCAGCGATGCAGAGGCCTGCGACGCCTTCATCGCCTTTATCGCAGCAATGGTCGCGCGCATGCCGTTTGCGCAAAAACTGCGCGATGTCGGTGTCGCAGAAACCGACCTTGATATGCTTGCGACCGATGCGATGAAAGTCGAACGGTTGCTGATCAATAACCCGCGCGAGGTCACGTTTGACGACGCCCGCGCGATTTACGCCCGCGTTCTTTAATCCTTCGGCTTTGCAAGATCGGGATGGGCGCGTGCAAACGCGTCCATCGCAAGGCACCGCTCGGCAATCTGGTTGATCATCGGAAGGTGGCTTAAATCAACCTCCCACCGCCGCGCATTATATACCTGCGGGATCAGACAGATATCGGCCATTGATGGCCGGTCACCGTGGCAAAAGCTGCCCGTGCCCGGATGGTCCAGAAGCCGTTCAAACGCTTCAAGCCCCTCGCCGATATATTTCCCCATCCATGCCAGCCGCACCTTCGCCGGGTCCTCGCCGTGGGCTTCGGCCTGCTTCATGATATTGCCGACAACACCCAGATTACAGACCGGGTGAATATCCATGGCAATGGCATGTGACAACGCCCGCACCCGCTGCCGCCCCACCGCGTCCTTCGGCAGGAAACCCGCATGGCTGCGGGTCTCATCCAGATATTCGATGATTGCGAGTGACTGGGTCAGAACAAGCCCGTCAATCTCAAGGGCGGGCACCAACCCCTGCGGATTGCGCTTGCGGAAATCAGGCGATTTATGCGCCCCCGCCAGAAGATCAACCGCAACGGGTTGATACGCCATATCCATCAGCGAAAGCGCAATCCTGACCCGATAGCTGGCCGAAGACCGCCAATAATCATACAGGATAACGTCACTCATGGTGCGTACTTCACAACGCTCTGGTCAATCGCGCCAAAAATTGATTGGCCGCTGGCGTCAAGCATCTCGATCCGCACCCGGTCGCCAAACTGCATGAACGGTGTTTCCGGTTTGCCATTTTCAATGGTTTCGATCATGCGGATTTCGGCAATGCAGGAATACCCCGCGCCGCCCTGCGCCACCGGTTTGCCCGGACCCCCATCAAGCTTGTTGGAAACCGTACCCGACCCGATGATGGTGCCTGCACAAAGCGGGCGGGTCTTGGCGGCATGCGCGATCAGTTGGGCAAAATCAAAGGTCATATCGACCCCGGCATGGGCCCGCCCAAACGGTTTCCCGTTCAGATCGACGCAAAGCGGCAAGTGAACCTTGCCACCATCCCACGCATCGCCAAGTTCATCGGGCGTCACCGCAACCGGCGAAAAGGCCGAGGACGGCTTGGACTGGAAAAACCCGAACCCCTTGGCAAGCTCACCGGGGATGAGGCCACGCAACGACACATCATTGACCAGCATGATCAAACGGATCGCATCGCGCGCCTGATCAATCGATGCGCCCATCGGCACATCCCCGGTCACAACCGCAATCTCGCCTTCCATATCAATGCCCCATGCCGGATCGGCCATGCGGATGTCATCACGCGGCCCAAGGAAGCTATCCGAACCGCCCTGATACATCAGCGGATCGGTCCAGAAGGTTTCGGGCATTTCCGCCCCGCGCGCCTTGCGCACCAGTTCGACATGGTTGACATAGGCCGACCCATCCGCCCACTGAAACGCACGCGGCAGGGGCGAATGCAGCTTGGTTTCATCAAGCGCGAAACGTTTGGCAATCGTCGATCCGGCGGCAATCTCATCGGCCAGTTCTTTCAGGCGCGGTGCAACTTTATCCCAGTTATCAAGCGCTGCCTGCATTGTCGGCGCAATCGCGCTGGCATCGACATATTCGCCAAGGTCTTTGGTCACCAGAACAAGCTGGCCGTCACGGGTGCCGTTTTTAAGGGTTGCGAGTTTCATCGGTTTTTATGCCTCCGGCATTCCTGTCGTTAAGTCCTGTGATGTTCTTTTTACCGGCCGCCGTTTACGGGCGACCTTCGGGCGTGCCATCAAATTTGCGTTCCAGCCCGTCCCAGCAATCAAGATAATCATCCTGAAGGGTTTCAAGCTCGGCGGCAAATTTCGTCAATTGCTGCGGAAAACGGGTTTCAAACATGAAGGCCATGGTGCCCTCCAGCTTCTGCGGGCCAAGCTCCCCGTTCGATGCCTTTTCAAACCCGAACGCATCGGGGCCATGGGGCAGCATCATGTTATGCAGGCTCATGCCACCGGGAACAAATCCCTTTTCCTTGGCATCATATTGCCCACAAATCAGCCCCATGAATTCCGACATGATATTGCGGTGATACCATGGCGGGCGGAAGGTATGTTCCGCCACCATCCAGCGCGGCGGGAAGATGACAAAATCGATATTTGCCGTTCCGGCCTCGCCCGATGGGGCGGTCAAAACGGTAAAGATCGACGGATCGGGATGATCAAACAGGATCGCACCGACCGGCGAAAATGTCCGAAGATCATATTTGAACGGCGTGTAATTGCCATGCCACGCCACCACATCAAGCGGCGAATGCCCGATCCCGGTTTCATGGAACTGCCCGCACCATTTGATCAGGATCCGGCACGGGCTTTCCTTATCCTCATAGGCCGCCACGGGTGTCTTGAAATCACGCGGATTGGCAAGGCAGTTGGCGCCAATCGGTCCGCGTTCCGGCAGGGTGAATTTCGCCCCGTAATTTTCGCAAACATAACCCCGCGCCCCGCCATCAATCCCCGGTGTCAGGATCGAAACCTTGAACATCATGCCACGCGGGATCAATGCGATTTCAAGCGGCGCGACATCCATGATGCCAAGTTCGGTAAAAATCCGAAGCGTGCCGCTTTCGGGCACCACCAGCAATTCGCCATCCGCATTGAAAAAATAATCATCCACCATATCGGTGTTGCACACATATACGTGGCTTGCCATGCCGGTCTGGGTCATGGCGTCCCCCGCCGTCGTGATCGTGCGCATACCGGAAATGAAATCGGTTGGTTCGGTTGGCATCGGCACCGGGTCCCAGCGCAACTGACCAAGCGCAAGGCTATGGTCATTCACGCACGGGGCGGTTTTCCATTCCGGAAGGGCAAAGGATTTGAACCGCCCGTTATGGCGAACGCTTGGCCGCATGCGATAAAGCCACGACCGTTCATTGGTGCCGCGCGGCGCGGTAAAGGGCGACCCCGAAAGCTGTTCGGCATAAAGGCCATAGGCGCATTTTTGCGGGCTGTTCTGCCCCTGCGGCAAGGCGCCGGGCAGACTTTCGGTTTCAAAATCATTGCCAAAACCGGGCATGTAACGCAGATCGTTCGCAACGCCGTTTGCAGCATTTCCGGCGGTTCCAGTTGTAACCTTGTGATCCGTCATTGCCTTTTTCCTACCAATCTTCGATATAGTTACATCCGTAACTGTAATTTTTGTAACTATCAAACAGCCTTTTGAAGCCATGAAATCCGAGAAATCCGAATTCGATCTGCACCGCTTTCTGCCGTTCCTGATGCATCACGCCAGCGAAAAGGTCAGTCTTGGCTTCCGCGATATCTATCGCGACCGATACCGGATGACGCGATCCGAATGGCGGGTTCTGGCAACCCTTGGGCAATATGGCGCGCTTACCGCGACCGAAATCGTCACCCATACGGGGCTGCATAAAACCAAGGTCTCGCGTGCCGTTTTCTCCATCGAACAACGCCGCTGGCTCCGACGCGTTCAGAACGAAAATGATCGTCGCGTTCATCGCCTTGAACTGACATCACAGGGCCAATCGGCCTTTCAGTCGCTGTGCAAGGCGGGCATTGCCTATGACAAAAAGGTGCGCGATTTTCTGGGCGATGCGGATTTCAAACGCCTTTCCGACCTCCTGACAAAGCTGAACGATCTTTAACAATTACTGTTTGAATGTCCTCGGCCTCATCACGCGGCTTCCCGCCCCAGCTTTGGGTGAAATCGGCAATCGCGCGTAAAAACACGTCAAAGGCCGCTTGCCCCGACTGAAAATAATTGGCCTTGGGGTTCATCAGCGTCACGCAACACGCCACCGCCCCGTCCAGATTATAGACCGGCGCACTGATCGCCGATAATCCCGGCACGATATCGCCCTCGATCACCGCCGCACCGCGTTCGCGCGTTTCGATAATCAGCCGATCCACCGTGGCATCATCCCAATGCAGGATATCCTGTTCGGCCCGGATCACATGCTCAATCGCCCCGCGCGGCATGGTCGATAAAAACGCCTGCCCGGTGGCAGACCGCAATAACGGCATCACCGTGCCAAGCCCCATGGTCGATATGATCGGCGGCCCGCCATGCTCGGTCCGGATCAGGACCGGCCCGCGTTCGCCCCAGATCGCCAGATGCCCGGACGACCGCAATTCAATCGCCAGATTGCGCAAAAGCCGCCCGGCCCGCATCACCACGTCATTGCGTTCAATCGCCGAAATGCCCATCCGCAACGCCATCGGGCCGAGGCCATAAAGCCCGGTCTGATCATCCTGCCAGGCAAGACCGATCCGCACCAGGCTCGCCAGATACCGGTGAACCTTGGCCGGTGGCATATCCACCGCCGCTGCCAGATCCTTTAACGGCACCGGGAATTTGAAATCGCACAATGCGGCAATGATCACGCCGCTGACCTCGACCGACTGAATGCCCTTGCGCGTATCGGCGGCATCAACGGCATCAACCGCGTCCGAAATATCGATGTCGCTATCCGCAACCGGGATGTTTTTCGATGGGGCTTTGGCCAAAATTTACCTGCATAAATTTCATATTGCGTAATTGATTATATATATCATAATTCCAATTCAAAGAAAAAACAGCATTCCATACAGATCAGATGTCGATGATCAGGACGCGGAAAACCCATCAGTGACCGATGCGCCCTTGGCACCCGCCCGATCAAACGCACGATTAAAAAAACAGGGAGAGGAACATGAAACCGATGAAACTTCGCAACACACTGCTGGGGCTTCTGACCGGGGCAACAATACTCGCGGGTGCGGGCATGGCCCACGCTGCCGACATCACGCTTAAGGTCAGCCACTATCTGCCGCCAAGCCACGGCTTC
>CBIHMD010000142.1:0-6698 GCA_966210655.1 uncultured Thalassospira sp. | reverse complement strand
TCAGTTTCGGATTTAGCACAACTTTGCATTAAGTGCAGTCACGAGTTGGTGAAAGCGCCATATCGTTAGATCCTGAATTAGATAACGATTTCCAAAGGATCATTGAAAACTTTGGTTCCGCAAAATGAAAAGGCCCGCAACAGTTGTTGCGAGCCTTTGTGGTTTTGCCTTGGATCGGACAGCCGATCAGAAATCGGCTTCGATCACGCGATCACGGATTTCGGTTGCCATGGCTTCTGCCAGTTCGTTGATCCCCATGTTTTTTTGATGCTGGAAACCAAGGCGGCGGACCGATGCGGTTTTTTCTTCGGCTTCGCGTTTGCCAAGGGCCAGGATCAGTGGGATTTTGGCATGGCTGTGTTCGCGAACCTTGTAGCTGATCTTTTCGTTGCGAAGGTCAAGTTCAACGTTCAAGCCTTTGGCTTGAAGTGTTTTTTTCACTTCTTCCGCATAGCTGTCGGCTTCGTTGGTGATCGAGCAGATCACCGCATGAACAGGTGACAGCCAAAGCGGCAGGCGACCGGCATAGTTTTCGATCAGAATGCCGATGAAGCGTTCAAGCGAGCCAAGGATCGCACGATGCAGCATGACCGGGCGGTGCTTTTCGCCGTCTTCGCCCATATAGGATGCATCAAGGCGTTCCGGCAGGACGAAGTCGGCCTGAAGTGTGCCACACTGCCAGTCGCGACCAATCGCATCACGCAGGACGAACTCAAGCTTCGGCCCGTAAAACGCGCCTTCGCCCGGGTTAACTTCAAGCGTAAGTCCGGCTTCTTCGGCAGCTTCGCGAAGGGCGGTTTCTGCCTTGTCCCAGATTTCATCAGAACCGGCACGGACTTCCGGACGGTCCGAGAATTTGACGAGGATGTCGGTAAAGCCGAAATCCTTGTAAACCGATTTCAGAAGGTCACAGAAAATCTTGGTTTCCGAGACAATCTGGTCTTCTGTACAGAAGATATGCGCGTCATCCTGAATGAACTGGCGCACGCGCATTATGCCATGCAGGCCGCCGGACGGCTCATTACGATGGCAGCAGCCGAATTCCGCCATACGTAGCGGCAGGTCACGATAGGATTTGCTGCCCATACGGAAAATCTGCACGTGGCACGGGCAGTTCATCGGCTTGAGCGCCAGAACCTTTTCGGGGTCGTTTTCATCCGGGGTCGTGGTGAACATGTTTTCGCGGAACTTTTCCCAGTGGCCGGACTTTTCCCAGAGGATACGGTCAACAAGCTGCGGCGTGCGGACTTCCTGATAGCCTTCGGCATCAAGACGTTCACGAATATAGGTTTCGACCTTGCGATACAGTTTCAGGCCCTTGTCGTGCCAGAAAACCGAACCTTGGGCTTCTTCCTGCATGTGGAAGAGGTCCATTTCGCGACCAAGGCGGCGGTGATCACGCTTTTCGGCTTCTTCAAGCATGTGCAGATAGGCATCAAGGTCTTCCTGCGTTTCCCAGCAGGTGCCGTAGATACGTTGCAGCATTTCGTTATCCGAGTTGCCACGCCAATAGGCGCCGGCAACCTTCATCAGTTTGAAGGCTTTGCCGATCTTGCCGGTCGACGGGGCATGCGGGCCACGGCACAGGTCAATGAAATTACCCTGACGATAGCAGGTGATGGTTTCGGTTTCGGGCAGGTCGCGAATGATCTCGGCTTTATAGTCTTCGCCCTTGTCGAGGAAGAATTTGATCGCCTCGTTACGGTCCCAGACTTCGCGTTCGATTTTCTCGTTCCGCTCGACGATCTTGTGCATCTGCTTTTCGATCTTAATCAAATCGTCCGGCGTAAAGGGCGTCTTGCGGGCAAAGTCGTAATAGAAACCGTTTTCGATGGACGGGCCGATTGTCACCTGCGTGTCCGGGTACAATTCCTGAACCGCTTCGGCCATGACATGGGCGCAGTCATGCCGGATTAGCGGCAGAACTTCCTTGTGCCCCTTTGTCACGATTTCGATGGCGGCATCAGTATCGATTTCACGCGAAAGATCGCGCAATTCGCCGTTAATGATGATGGCAAAAGATTTCTTTGCCAGCGAGGGACTGATGCTTTTGGCAACATCGAAACCCGATACAGGGCCGTCAAATTCGCGTACGGCACCGTCCGGAAGGGTGAGGGCAATCATGTCTGGCTCAACTCTGCTTTATCTGCGGGCATAAATGTCATGTGCGCATTTTCAAACCCGCATGTTTACGCGGGCTTTAGGCACAAGAAAAGGAATTTCAGGATGAGGTCAAGTTCGCTCTTTGAAAAAAGCGACCGGGGAAACAACACGAAAAGCCGCGACGCCCGAAAGACGTGCAGTGATTGCGCATTCCATCAATTTTTTGTCGGCCATGCCGTGCATTGATGCTATCCCGTTAATTGATAACGCCAATATAGCATCAAAAGAGAGCAGGGCAAGCCACAACCCGGTTAAGATTTTACAGCAGTTCCTTGTTCTTGTAGTTTGCCAAAACACCAGATTGAAACGGCGCCACCACGCCAAAGCCTCATAAGGTAAGCCCCACATGTCCAGCCCCGAAGTGCGCCGAAACATTCTGTTTTTAAGTTTGTGCGTTGCCCTGTCAGCCAGTGCGATGTCGCTGCTGTTTACGGTGGCTGCCGTGATCGGTTATTCGCTGGCACCGGACAAATCATTTTCGACGTTACCGGTTGCATTCACCATGATTGCAATGATGGCCACTACCGCGCCCTCGGCTCTGATGATGAACCGTTTCGGTCGACGTGTCGGTTTCTGGATCGGGTCGGTGATCGGTATGGTCGGTGCTGTGGCTGGCATGGGGACGGTTTATTTCGGCAGTTTCTGGCTTCTGTGCGTAGCTTGCGCCTGCATCGGGTCTGCCAATGCCATCGCCATGCAATATCGATTTGCCGCAGCCGAGGCCGCCCCACCAGAGTTCCGTTCGCGGGCGATTTCGCTAACCATGCTGGGCGGGCTTGCCGCGGCCTTTGTCGGGCCGAACCTGGCAAGTTTTGCACGCAACTGGTTTGATACCCTGCCATTTCTCGGGACTTTTCTCGCACTGATCGGGCTGCAATTTCTGCTGGTTCTTGCAATCAATCAGTTGCGCCTGCCTGATATGCGCGGCACCAAGCATGATGAACCGGCCCGTCCGATTAAAATGGTTGTGGGTCAACCTGCCGTGATCGTTGCAATGATTGCCGGGGCACTTGGTTACGCGGTGATGAGCTTTGTCATGACGGCGACACCGCTTGCGATCCTTGATTGCAATTACGAGTTCGGCGATGCTGCCTTCATCATCCAGTGGCATGTGGTGGGCATGTATGCGCCGGGCTTCTTTACCGGCAACCTGATCCGCCGCTTTGGTGCGCTTACCATCATTCAGGTCGGTGCCGTGCTGAACCTGATATGTCTGGCATTCGGTTTGGGAGGAGAGGATTTGATCGGCAACTTCTGGCCGTCTCTTGTGCTGCTTGGCGTTGGTTGGAACTTCATGTTTGTCGGTGCCACAACGCTCCTGACGGAAAACTATCGTCCGGCCGAGCAGGCCCGTGTGCAGGCAATTAACGAGTTCGTCGTTTTCGGAACAGTTGCCATTGCATCCCTGTCCGCCGGTTCGATCTATGCCGGGGCCGGTTGGGCAACGTTGCTGTATTCCGCAGCGCTGCCGGTTGGACTGGTGATGCTTGTTCTTGCCGGTTATGCATTGCGTTACCGTCGCCAGCACGCCTGATGATGCAAAGACTGTGAATAAAGGCCGCTTGATGCGGCCTTTTTCGTTTCAATGATGCCCGGCAAGAATATCAAGTGCATGGGATCTGAATTCGCGATTGTACAAGACCAGTGTGACCCAGGCGGCGCCGATGATAAAAGCGACCGGGTGATAGAACCAGGCAAGTGCCGACAGTGCGAAGAAATAGGCACGAATGCCGCGATTGAAATTATGTGCCGACATCATGCTCATGCGCGATGCGCGTGCGGCGGCTTTGGCTGCATCGGGGGCACTCGGGTCGGGTGCCGCGCCGATCAGGATCGAACAATAGTTTGACAGACGAAATGCCCATGTGAACTTGAAAAACGCATAGATAAAGATCAGAACCAGCAGAACAACCTTGCACTCCCAAACTGCCGCAGTTGTTTGAACGGCAAAGGGTAGGGCCGATACGGTTTGAATTGCCTTTTCGGTGTAGCCCAGAAGTGCGATCAAACCAATCAGCACCAGAATGGTGGTCGATGAAAAGAAACTGATGCCGGTAATCAGGTTGCTGGCGATAGAGGTATCAACCATCCGCAGATTGCGTTGAAGCATCTGCTCCATCCAGCGATGCCGATTACGCGCCATATGGGCCGAAATCGAATTGCGCCGTCGTGAACTTGCATCGGCAAAGATGGTATAGCCCACCCACCAAATGAATGCCCAGCTAACAGCAGCGATGTCGAGTAACGTAAATTCGGGCATAATGTGATCCGTCTTTAAATTCGTTTCGACCGTAAAACACGGCGGCCTGTAACGTCATCCTACTGAGGATACATGCTTCTTCGCAATCGGCTTTAATGTTTCCTGTATTCATTCCGATCTGTGATCCATGCATGTCTGATCCCTGTTGACCCGGTGCGGGTTGTGTTTTTCGCCGATACAGAGTATGAGCGGCGCAAATTTTCACTGGAGAGCGACATGAGCGACCTCGAAAACGATCTTGGCGAAGACATCGACTTCGAAGAATTCGAAGCGCACACCGAACAGCTTCTGGCCGAAGGCCGCAACAAGGACGATCTGTTCGAATTTATCGGTTTCCTGAACATCAATGAAGTTGGCACGCATATGATCGCGGCCGAGATGGTTCTGGACGAAGATGCCATCGACCAGATGAGCAAGACGCTTCGCAAGCTTGATGTCGATCTGGGCCCGATTGGTGAATTGACCGGCGGCCTTAAAGGCGGCGAAGACGTTAAACGTGCGCTTGCAGCCCTATTTCTGGAACTGGTTGAGCTGTGCGAACTTGACGAAGACGATGAAGATGCCGGCGATCTTTCCGAAGAAGCGCTGGTGCTTTTGAATTTCGTGAAACGCTTCAATCCGCAGATGCGCCGCCTGACAGTGGCATTGACCGATACCGATGATGACGATATCGCGTGCGAGTACGAGGTCACCAACTGGTAAGTCTTGGTGCTTGCCCTTGTGGCGAAATATCATGTAGGCAAAGGCAGGATGTTTTCATTCTGCCTTTTTCTTTGCCGGAGCCACCGTCGTGACCATAACCACCTTAGATAGCGCATCTGCGCGGTTTCAATCCTATCTTGATCGCCACGCAAATGAGCAGGAACCGCTGGAAGATGCGCCGCGTCTTCGGCAGTGGATCACTGATCATCAGGCGGATTTTGCGTCGATCATGGATTGCGATCTGAAAAGCTGCGCGAAAATCGTTTATGACTTTTCAAGCAACGGCGATGTGGTGATTGGTGGCACCAGCGATCCGGCCCGGCAGACCGAAATCATGTGGCAGCAGATGGCCGATGCGAATGCGTCGGTCGGGGTTGGTCGTTATCGTGAAGACAGGATTTGCTACCAGTCCGATCAATTCAAAAATGATGGCGAGGCACGTAGCCAGCATCTGGGGATTGATCTATTCGCTCCGGCGGGAACGCCTGTTTATGTGCCGCTTGATGGCGTGGTGCACAGCTTTGGCGATAACAATCTGCATCTTGATTATGGGCCGACCATTATCCTTGAACATAATCCGGAACCGGATGTGACTTTCTATACATTGTATGGTCACCTCAGCCGTGAATCACTGGAAGGTCTTTATATCGGCCAGCCCGTGGAGAAAGACCATCTGTTGTGTGCTTTTGGCGATTTTCCGGTTAATGGCGACTGGATCCCGCATCTGCATTTTCAGATCATTTTCGACATGCTCGGTAAAAAGGGCGATTATTTTGGGGCGGCAAAGCCATCGGAATGGGAAATTTGGGAAAGCATTTGCCCCAATGCCAACCTGATCCTGCAAATGCCGGAAAATGTGACCGCAAACTGGAGTGGCCAGTAATGCAGCCACGGCTTAAGGCTGGTATCTGGGTGCGCGGACAGATTGCGATCTGTCAATCAAAACTGATTACGGCGATGGTCGCACACAAGGGCAATGAAGATGCTGGTGCTGTTCTGCTGAAGCTCAACTGTTTTGCGGCAGGATGTTATGTCTATTCGCGGGTGACGACACTTGATGGCGATACGGGCTGGATGCAGGTGGCGGGTGGTTCGGACGGTGGACGCGAAACCGAATTCGCCTGCGACGAATACTGGCGCAAGCAGGTGAAATTTGATCGCGATGTCTGGGTGCTGGAGGTCGAGGATCACAAGGGTGAATACGAGCTTGATGCGCCGTTGGTCGATTTTTGATGGATGACATTTCGGAAGTACTAAATCAAAAAAGGGCCCGCAAGCTATTGCGAGCCCTTTGGTCTTTTAGCGAGCGTCAATCAGGCGGTGCGCTGCAGCAGGTGGTAACCGAAATCGGTTTCAACCACGTCGGACGTGGTGCCGACTTCCATGTTGAAAGCAGCGGCATCGAATTCCGGAACCATCATGCCACGGCCAAAGAAGCCAAGATCGCCGCCTTGCTGGCCAGACGGGCAGTCAGAATTTGCTTTGGCGACTTCACCGAAGTCAGCACCATTGGCAATCTGGTCTTTGAGCGCGTTGATTTCGGTAAGCGCTTCTTCCTTGGTGCGGGTTGCAC
>CBIHMD010000141.1:0-6701 GCA_966210655.1 uncultured Thalassospira sp. | reverse complement strand
GTACCTGATCCATGCCAGTGGTGCAATGACCGAAGGATGGTTCCATGTAAAGCTTTTATGCGTTGTGATCATGACCGGCATCCACATGATGCTGGCGCGATGCCGTCGCCAGTTTGAAGCGGACAATAATACGAAACCGCAAAAATTTTATCGTATTATCAACGAAGTACCGGCGGTTCTAATGGTGATCATCGTCTTTATGGTGATCGCACGCCCGTTCTGATCCAGAATGATCCATGCTTGAGTAGTAATTTCATTTCGCTATTGAAATAATAAAGGCCGCCAGTTTGGCGGCCTTTATTTCCATATCGTACCAAAATGGTTCAAAGCAGAAAATCAGGCGTTGCCCGCAGGCTGACCTTCCATCTGTTTGGAGAATTTCTTGCGGAAAAGATCCGCAAAATCAATCTGCTGCATCATCAATGGCGGGAAGCCGCCATCGGCCGTCAGGTCAGAGATGATTTTGCGGACATAGGGGAACAGCATACGCGGAACTTCGATCAGAAGAACCGGAAGGCGATGTTCGTCGGCGACATTGAGCGTTACGACCGCGCCATACTGAAGTTCGGCAATGAAGGCGACCTTGTCGGCAACATCTGCCTTGACGTTGATCTTGACGGTGACTTCGTGAAGTTTTTGATCCTGGGTCGTGCGTGCCTCGACATCAACATCGATGTTGATTTTCGGCTGCTGCTGCAGGGCTACGCTTTCCGGTGCATTCGGATTTTCAAAGGAAAGATCCTTGATGTACTGGGTGTGGATCGTGATCGGGTTGCCGGCTGGCTTCTGTTCTTCGCCGCCCTGCGCTGCACCGGTGGTGTTTTCGGCCATTAAAGTCTAACTCCCTTAAATCTCGGTCTTGATCAGAAACAAGCCGTTCAGAATGTATCTGCCAAAGTATTTGTAACATGGTCAGGTGATCTGAAACTGGCTGATATGCTTGTTTCTGACGCCGCAACCCTGCGGCATGTCTTCTCATGGCCTAGCATGTCTTCCGGGCACGGGCAAGAAAATCGCCGTGCGATATGGCTGGAAATGCGTGCCTTTGTAAGGCTTTTCAAACAAAAACAGTACCCGGTAATGCCAAGGTTCTGTTTTTGCAAATTTTACCAAGGTATGCCCGGCAGAGATCAGGGATTCTTGGGCGGAAAATTGCGGGTATTGTCATCATTGACCGGGTTATCGGATGTATTTTTGTCTGCGTCGTTTTTATCGTCGGTTGGGCTGACATTTTCAAAATCGCCGTCAATGATCGGGCCGCTGCCCGCACGGCCACCCGGTTGCGGTCCGCTGCGACCTGACGGATTGGCACCGCCCGATGACCCGGTATTGCCATAGGTTCGACGCGAAAAATTAGTGCGGATATTGCCTGACTGAACCAGTTTCATGATAACACCGGCACCGACCGCCTTGCGTAGTGGTGGGATGAGCAACAGAAAGCCCATGGTATCGGTTACAAAGCCCGGTGTCAGCAGCAGCACTCCGGCGATCAGAATGCAAATGCCGTTAAACAGCTCGCCAATCGGCATTTCGCCCTGATCCATTTGGGCCTGCGCACGGGCAAGGGTTTGCAAACCTTGGGCACGCATCAGCGAAGTTCCGATCACGGCGGTCAGGATGACAATGCCAATCGTTGGCCACAGGCCAATCAACTCGCCAGCCTGAATGAAGACGGCAATTTCAATGATCGGCATGGCCACGAAGATGGCCAGAAAATAAAAGCCCATTTTTGCTCCGCTCGGCTTTGCATTTGGTCGACTTGATCAGATTTGATCGCGATTTATCAGGTAAACATACTTTGACAGGACCGGTCCGCAAAGCGCAGTATTGCATAAACATATTGGATTTCAGGTATTTCGCTTTAATCTCACCTGAAATACTTTCGGAATTTGGCGGCAAACTACCGGTATAACTGGACGAAAATACGGCAGTTTGCCACCGTGTTCGCGACGATATTATGATTGTGCGGATGAACAGGGTGAAACCGATCACATTTTAAATGCGATCGGGAGTTGCCCTTGCATTCGCTTCGGTCCATACCATTTCTCGACCACGGCAGTTTTGCTGTTTTTGGCGTTTTTCGAAACCTTACAGATCAAGAGTCCGGGCTTGCAGTATTTCGACATCATTCTTTTCGCATTGATCGCGGTTTTTCTGGTTTTGCGCTTGCGCAGTACCCTTGGGCGCCGAAATGGCGAGGAAAAGCAAGGTCCAACGGATGTCTTTGGCCGTCGTTCGCACGAGAATGACAGCAAGGACACGAACAATGGTGCAACCAATGGCGCGCCACAACCGACGGACAATGTCTATCGTTTGCCCGATGCCGAGAAGGCAGCCGGAAAGGTTGAGGGAACGGTCGCAGCCGACAGCAGCACGTTCGGCGTGTTGCAGAAGATCCAGAAAGCTGATCCCGACTTTACCCAGCAGGATTTCCTGAATGGAGCGCGGATGGCGTTCGAAATGATCGTCGAATATTTTGCCAAGGGCGACAAGGATGGCCTGAAGCCGCTTCTGTCGAACGATGTTTACAAAAATTTTGCCGCTGCGATTGACGCCCGTGCCGAAAAGGGCGAGCGCGAGGAAACCACGCTAGTCGGTATCAAAAGTGCCGCCATTCACGATGCCAGCCTTGAAGGTCGGACGGCCTATATCACGATCAAATTTGTGTCCGAGGAAGTATCCGTTATTCGCAACAATGACGGTGATGTGGTTTCGGGTGATCCGAATCAGGTAATCGAGGCTGAAGACCTTTGGACATTTGCGCGCAATATCGAAAGCCGGGATCCTAACTGGCAGCTGGTAGCAACCGAAACGCCGGAAGAAGAAACCGCACAGTAATCCGCGGTTCTTTTCGGAAAATACATGACAAAGGCGGTCCTGCGGGATCGCCTTTTTTATTGACGTATTTTTCTGCGCAGATGCCTTCGGACGATTTGCGATTATCGGCTTGTTAAGCTTGTTTTTGGACAATCGCACCAGATAATCGAAATGGGCAAACATTGGCCAAGCCATTTTGCCGGTTCTGATCCGGATTTTGTAGATAGCGGGTTTTGCCTTGAAAAGACATCTTGTTTTGTCGCGCCTTCTTTCAATTGTTGCGGTTTTTATCGGGGCGGCTGGTGCTCTTGTCTGGCTGTTTTGGGACGATATCGCCGGTCTTGTCGGATTGGGCGAAGTGCCGGAAAAACCGGCAGATATGCTGACCCTTGAGCCAACCGATTTCAGCCAGCTTGACGGTTGGCAGACAGACGATATGCGCGGCAGCCTGAAAGCGTTTCAGCGGTCCTGTGCGGCAATGATCAAACGTGGCGATGAACGCGATATCGGCCCTGACCCGCGCATGGGAACGGTTGGTGACTGGCGAGGGTTATGTGAAACCGCGTTGGCGCTTGAGCCCGACATGATCCGCAAGGAAGACGCACGAACCTTTTTCCAAAGCGGGTTCAGGCCGTATCTGGTGGGTAATAATGATGATCCCGAAGGATTGTTTACTGGTTATTTCGAACCGGAACTGCGCGGTAATCTGACGCGTGAAGGACCATTTCAGACGGCGATCTACCTGAAACCCGAGGACATGGTTTCCGTCGATCTTGGCGCATTTCGCGAGGATTTGAAGGGCACGACACTGGTCGGGCGGATCGAGGGCAAAAGTGTTAAGCCATATTATGATCGTGCGGCGATTGAAAATGGCGCGCTTGCCGGGCGCGATCTTGAGCTTGTCTGGGTTGATGACGCTGTGGATGCGTTTTTCCTGCAAATCCAGGGATCTGGCCGGGTTGTGTTGCCCGATGGCAGCGTGCTGCGTATCGGCTATGCCGCGACCAACGGGCACCCGTATTTTGCCATCGGACGGGAATTGATCGAACGCGGCGAGCTGACACGCGAAACCGTATCGTTGCAAACCATCCGGCAATGGTTGTCCGACCATCCCGATCAGGCCGATGCAGTGATGAATACCAACGCCTCGTTTGTATTTTTTACGCCGCTTAAGACCGATCCGGAAGACCCGGATGCCGGGCCGCTGGGCTCGCAGGGTGTGCCTTTGGAACCGGGCCGGTCATTGGCGGTTGATCGACGGTTCCATGCGATGGGGGTGCCGATCTGGCTTGAAACCGATGACGCGATGAATGTGGACGCCCGGTTTCATCATCTGATGGTGGCACAGGATACGGGTGGTGCGATCCGTGGCCCGGTGCGCGGCGATATTTTCTTTGGCCCCGGCGAGGAAGCTGCCCTTCATGCCGGACATATGAATCGCAAGGGCCGCAAATTTGTATTGCTGCCCGCATCGATTGATCCGGTTAAACTGGCGGAGGTCAAACCCTGATGCTGCGTCATATCGTCCTGTTACAAATCGGAGACGGTGTTTCGGCATCACAGATCACGGGTTTGCTTGACGAATTATCGCAAGTTGCCCTTGAAACGCCGGGAATTCTGGCCTTTGCCGGGGGCCCAAAAACACCGGGAAGCGGGCTTAGTCAGGGTTTCACCCATGCGCTGACCATTGATTTCGTCGATGGGGCGGCGCGTGATGCGTATCTTTCCGGTCTGGACAAGGACGGGGTCGGTCGGCGTATTTCAGAAATGACTGTCGGTGGATTGGGCGGAGTCTTGGCAATCAATCTTGATATTTCTGACATGAAAATACCTGATGACCTTTCGCGGAAAAAACTTCAAGCTAAATGGATATAATCATTAATCAGAAATAAATGACTGATTTTATTTTTATAAAATCTGCTTTTTCTCGGCGGTGATAAAGGTGGATATTTTCCACCAAAAAATCGGGCAGGTTCATCCTGCCCGTTTGTAATTCCAGATGTTTACCGTGTTCTGCACGTTAGCTACTGTGCGGCAACCACATTGGTGCTTTTGTCGCTCGAAGCATTGCCACAGCCGCCGACACGTGATTTGCGCTGGCGCTGGCTTTCGGATTTCAACTGGCCGCAGGCAGCCAGAATATCGCGGCCACGTGGCCAGCGTATCGGAGCTTCGTAGCCGAGTTCAAGCAGCGTATGGGCGAACTTCTTGATATCGTTGGTCGGTGTGCATTCATAGTCCGAACCCGGCCATTTGTTGAACGGGATCAGGTTGAATTTGCAATGGACACCTTTGACCAGCTTTGCCAACGCACGCGCATGTTCCGGTTTGTCATTCACACCTTTGAGCATCACATATTCCATGGTGATCGGGCGCGAATTGGACATGCCGGGATAGTGGCGGCAGGCA
Organism: uncultured Thalassospira sp.; assembly: GCA_966210655.1. Lineage (GTDB taxonomy): Bacteria > Pseudomonadota > Alphaproteobacteria > Rhodospirillales > Thalassospiraceae > Thalassospira. The sequence goes on along the minus strand of CBIHMD010000141.1, from coordinate 1,475 downwards.
TTCATCAGTTCCTTAAGCGGATACTTTTTGTTGATCGGCATGATTTCGTTGCGCAGATCATCATCGGGCGCATGCAGAGAAATCGCCAGACCAACACCAAGTTCCTCGCCGCAACGTACGATTTCCGGCACCACACCCGATGTGGACAGGGTGACGCGACGGCGCGAGATTGAAATACCTTCGCCATCCATGGCGATTTTCAGCGCTTCGCGGACATTTTCATAGTTAAACAGTGGCTCGCCCATGCCCATCATGACGATGTTCGACAGGCGGCGGATGCCGTTTGCCGGGGTCGGCCATTCGCCGTAACTGTCACGGGCTACCATGAACTGGCTGACGATTTCGCCAGGCGTCAGGTTACGAACCAGAAGCTGGGTCCCAGTATGGCAGAATTTGCAGGTCAGCGTACAGCCGACCTGCGAGGAAATGCAGACAGCCCCACGATCTTCGTTGCGATCCGGGATATAGACCGTCTCTGCTTCGTTGCCGTCATGGAACTTCATCAGCCATTTATGGGTATCGTCCGAGCTTTTCTGATCGGTGGTCAGAACCGGGCGGCCGACATAAAAATCCTGCGACAGACGATCACGCAGCTTTTTGGAAATGTTGGTCATATCCTCGATGTCTTTGACACCGCGGTTATAGATCCAGTTCCACATCTGTTTGACGCGAAACTTGCTTTCGCCCATTTCGGCCAGAAGTTCGGTCAGCTGGTCGCGCGACAGTCCCACGAGATCACGACGTCCGTCGGCAGCCTGTCCGTTTGCGGCGCGCGTTACGAAGTCGGTTAACGTCGGGCCGCTCTGGCTGGTGGGGATTGCGGCATTTGTGGTCGCGTTCTCGGTCAGGACGTCGGTCATCCCGGGCTCTCTCTCTGGTTCTGGCAGTTTTATCGGCGTTTGTTGTTGGTCATCAGGCGACATCAGCACCGTTTCCGGCTTTGTGCATCCGATGCGTGCCGGATTTGCAACGGGGCTGGACTATAACAGATTTCCCCGTGAAATGCTTTTGGCGCATAAACCATGGCCCCGCATATAGCGGGGCCGGGGCAATTTACAAACGATAAAATTCACATTGCAGCTATTTGCCGGACGCGATGCAGGTTTACAAGCGCCTCAAACCGCAGGGATTTATCGGTTCATTGTTCGGTCAACTAACCGGTTTGGCGTCGCAAGCCTTTGAAATGGCGTTATAGGCTGCGGTAAACCCAGAAAGCGAATAGGTATCGGTGGTTTTCGTACCCCGCGATGAAGTTCCGACGACAACCATGTTGCTGCCGGCTTTCATGGCGCTCACCAGCTTGCGATCTTCTTCGCCATTCACAGCCCAAGCCGAATCCTCGTAGGTGAACAGCTTGAAACTATTGGAATCGACTCGAAGGTCAACATCGCTATCCTTTTCATAGGTATAGCCGGTGATGAAGCTGACTTCGTTGAATAGTTTGAGCGCCGGGCGGTGTGTAACCATGACATAGA
>CBIHMD010000140.1:0-6713 GCA_966210655.1 uncultured Thalassospira sp. | reverse complement strand
GTATTATTTCATTCCGAAGCGTGCTGAACGTCCGGTCTATTCCTACCGCCTGTCGATCATTCACTTCTGGGCGCTGATCTTCCTCTATATCTGGGCCGGGCCGCACCACCTGCATTACACGGCCCTTCCCGATTGGGCGCAAACTCTTGGCATGACGTTTTCAATCATGTTGTGGATGCCGTCATGGGGCGGGATGATCAACGGCCTGATGACGCTTTCGGGTGCATGGGACAAGCTGCGTACCGACCCGGTTTTACGTTTCATGGTGGCTGCTGTCGGTTTCTATGGCATGTCGACCTTCGAAGGCCCGGTCATGTCTATCAAGGCGGTCAACGGTCTGTCGCACTATACCGACTGGACCATCGGGCATGTTCATTCCGGTGCGCTTGGCTGGGTGGCATTCGTGTCCTTCGGTGCGATCTATCACCTGATCCCGGTTCTGTGGCACCGCGAACGGCTGTATTCAATGCGTCTGGTTGCCCATCACTTCTGGCTCGGCACCATCGGTATCGTTCTTTACATCACGTCGATGTGGGTATCGGGGATCATGCAGGGCCTGATGTGGCGTGCCTATGATGATCTGGGCTTCCTGCAATATTCCTTCATCGAAACCGTTGAAGCGATGCACCCCTATTACATCATTCGTGCAACGGGCGGTCTGCTGTTCGTGCTGGGTTCGCTGATCATGGTCTGGAACGTCTACAAGACGATCAGGGGTGATCTGCGTCGCGAAGCACCGATTGGCACACCTGCCACCGTGGCCGCCGAATAAGGGGGATGGGAAAATGCTTCTGAAAAAACACCATATTGTTGAAAAGAACGTCTTTGTTCTCGTCCTCGGGATTTTCCTGACCATCATTATCGGCGGTATTGTTGAAATCGTGCCCCTGTTCACGATGGAACAAACCATCGAGAAGGTCGAAGGCGTCCGTCCCTATTCGCCGCTCGAACAGGCGGGGCGTAACATCTATCTCCGTGAAGGGTGCTATAACTGCCATTCCCAGCAGATCCGTCCGTTCCGTGACGAGGTCGAACGTTATGGCCATTACAGCCTTGCCGCGGAATCGATGTACGACCATCCGTTCCAGTGGGGATCGAAACGTACCGGTCCGGACCTTGCGCGTGTTGGTGCCAAATATTCCAACGACTGGCATGTCGCCCACCTGATTGATCCGCGCGCGGTTGTGCCCGAATCGATCATGCCGGGCTACCCGTTCCTGGCAGAACGCGAATTGAAGTTCGATGACGCCCGAGCACATCTTGAAACGCTTAAAATGGTTGGCGTTCCCTACACCGACGAGCAGATCGAGAATGCCAGGGCCGACCTGTATCTGCAGGCGATGGCGGACGAGGATTACGACGAACTCCTTGCACGCTATCCGAATGCGGCAACCGGTGACTTTGATGGCAATCCGGCAAAGCTGACCGAAATGGATGCGCTTGTCGCATATCTGCAGGTGCTGGGCCGGATGGTCGACTTCACCAGCTATAACCCGCAGTTGAACCTGCGCTAAGGCGAAGGGGAACGTCATGGAATTCTTTACGCAACTCGCTGACTTTTTCCGGCCCTTGTGGGGTCTGTGGCTGATGCTGCTTTTCGGGGCGATCATTGCCTGGGTCATGTGGCCCAGCAAAAAGCGCCGGAAAGACATGGAAGAGCACGCCCGGATTCCGCTTCGGGATCAGGATTAGGGGAGAACCGAGCTATGTCGACACATGTCGAAAAGGACCAGGTTTCGGGCCGCGAAACCACGGGGCATGAATGGGATGGCATCAAGGAACTCAACACGCCACTGCCATCCTGGTGGGTGTATGTCTTCTGGGCCACAATCGTCTGGTCGGTCGGCTATTGGGTGGTTTATCCGTCCTGGCCAACCGCAACCAGCTACCTGACCGGTATGTTTGAAACCACCAACCGTACCCAGTTGCATGAAACCATGGCCAATGTCGCTGCGGAACGCGCGCCCTATATGGAACGTCTGGCAGCACTTGATCTGGATGAAATCGTTAATGACAGCGAATTGCTGAATTTCTCGATGGCGGGTGGCAAGGCGGTATTTGCCGAAAACTGCGCGCCGTGTCACGGCACGGGTGGTTCGGGCAATCCGGGTTTCCCGTCGCTTCAGGACGACGACTGGCTGTGGGGTGGAACGCTTGATGCCGTCAATGAAACGGTTCATGTCGGTGTTCGCTGGGATGCCAATGACGATACCCGTTTCAATGACATGCCGGCCTTTGGTCGTGACGGGATACTTGAACGCGCAGACATCAATGATGTCGTTCAATACATCCTAGCCTTTACCGGTCGCGAAACCGACAAGGCCGCGGCCAATCGCGGCACCGGGATATTCGTCGATAACTGCGCATCCTGCCACGGCGAAGACGCCAAGGGCATTCAGGAACTGGGCGCACCCAACCTGACCGACGCAATCTGGCTGTATGGTGGCGATACCGCATCCATCACCGAAACCGTAACCAATTCGCGCGGTGGCGTGATGCCGGCCTGGGGTGGTCGCCTTGACGAGGAAACCATCAAAATGCTGACGGTTTACGTCCATTCGCTTGGTGGCGGTCAGTAAGCGGGAAAAATCTTCGACCCGCGGCACTTTCGCACCGTGATCTGATCGAAAATTGATCTGTGTCATGGTGGTGTGCCGCGGGTTTTTCGTATGTTCGCACTGTCATTTGAATAATCCTAATCCGGCATGGCATGCCGCATGCCAATGTCGCGCAACATGCCGATAACTGGTGGTCCCAAACCACACGAGAGCAGTTATCGACGATGCGGCATAACAGTCAGGTAGCGACAATGGCCATGCCCCATTTGCAACAGCCCGATCCCGCACATCCGATCCCGCAAAACGACACGCTGCCGGAAGATGACCGTGACCAGCCGCTTTATAAAACTCGCGACAAGGTCTATCCGAAACGGGTGTCGGGTTATTTCCGCAATCTGAAATGGTTTGCCCTGATCGCCTTGCTGGCGATTTACTGGATCATGCCGTGGCTGCGTTGGGATCGTGGAGCTTCGGCACCGGATCAGGCGGTTCTGATCGATATGGATATGGGGCGCGCCTATTTCTTCTTTATCGAAATCTGGCCGCAGGAAGTCTATTACATCACCGGCCTCCTGATCCTTGCCGCCATTGGTCTGTTTCTGGGGACGTCGCTGTTTGGCCGCATCTGGTGCGGTTATGGCTGTCCGCAAACGGTGTGGACCGACCTGTTCATGCTGGTCGAACGCCATATCCAGGGGGATCGCAATGCGCGCATGCGCCTCGACAAATCGCGCTGGACCTTTGAAAAAATCTGGAAAATCGGGGCAACACACTTGTCGTGGCTGGTGATTGCGGCGGCAACCGGCGGTGCGTTTGTGCTTTATTTCAACGATGCCCCGACGGTGATGGTCGATATCTTTACCGGTGATGCGTCACTCGGCGTTTATGTCACCATCGCGTTCCTGACATTTTCGACCTATCTGCTGGCGGGTTGGGCGCGTGAACAGGTCTGCACCTATATGTGCCCGTGGCCGCGTTTCCAGTCGGCGATGCTTGATGACGAGTCGATGATCGTCACCTATGAAGGCTGGCGCGGCGAGCCACGTGGCCCGATCAAGCGCAAAAACCTTGTCCGCGGTGAAGTCCCGGAAGTTGGTCACTGCATTGATTGTTATGCCTGCTTTAACGTGTGCCCAACGGGGATCGATATCCGTGACGGATTGCAGATGGAATGTATCGGCTGCGGTCTGTGCATCGATGCCTGCAACGAAATGATGGACAAGGTCGGCTTCCCGCGCGATCTGGTCCGGTTCGATTCCGTGCAGAACAGCCAGCTACGCGCCCATGGCAAGGCGACAAAAATCCGCATTGTCCGCCCGCGAACGATTTTCTATTCGATCATTCTGGTGTTGGTCGCTGCGGTGATGGCCTTTGGCCTTCTGAACCGCACAACGCTTGTGGTGAATGTCCTGCGTGACCGCAATCCGATCTTTGGCAGTCTGTCGGATGGTGAAGTTAGTAAAGGCTATACCTTGAAGGTTCTGAACAAGGAACAGGCTGCGAAAACCTATGTCCTTGCGATCGAGGGACTGGCTGCCAGCAATTTTCAGGTGATCGGTCTGACACCAGACCAGAACGGCACATTCAGCCTGAATGTCGCCCCGGATCGCGTCGGCAGTTTCCGTGTGTTTGTTGCCGCAAATCCGGAAAAATTAAGCAGCGAAGCCACACCGTTCGAGTTCAGCGTGACCGATCAGCAGGACAATGTTCGCGAAACTTATGATACCGTTTTTGCCGGTCCGAAATGACCGAAACCGGGCAGGAGGTTAACAACATGACACCCCGAACCACCGCATCACAAGCCCCCGGCACCGGTCCACGCAAATCGGATCGCCTGATCCCATGGTACTTTGTTGGCGGTTTCGCGATCATGCTGATCGCCAATATCTCGCTGATCACGTTTTCAATGACAAGCTGGAACGGGCTTGTCACCAAACACGCCTTTGAAGAAGGCAATAATTACAATGCCGCGATGTCCGGCGCGCAACGCCAGACCGAACTGGGATGGCGCAGCAAACTGTCCGTCGATGGCCTGATCAATCAGTCTGCCACGGTTACCGTTCTGTTTCGGGATCGTGATTCCCGACCGATCAGTGGTGCCAAAATGGAAATCGTTTTGCGGCGTTCTGATCGTGACGACCTTGATCAGACTGTCCGGCTGGCCGAAATCGCCCCCGGCGAATATCGCGCCAGTGCCGCGTTTCCGGTTTATGGACGCTGGGAAATCCGGACCATTGCCCGTGCCCTTGGTGATGATTACCAAACCGTCCAGACCGTACTTGTAAAACCATGACAAGCCAAACCACCTGCCACCATTGTGGAGATCCGGTGACGTCGATGTCCCCGGCCGGACCTGATTTTTGCTGTCGGGGATGTGCAGGTGCGTTCGAACTTCTGGCTAGTCTGGATCTGAAATCCTATTACAACCGCCGCAGCATTGATCCCAACGCCCGGCCATTGCGCCCGGACAGCGATGAAATCGTCGCAGTCAATTTCACCGACCTTGTCTGTACCGGCGAGGAAGGCGTTCATCATCTGAACCTGATGGTAGATGGCATTCATTGTGCCGCCTGTGTCTGGCTGATCGAAACCCTGCTACAAAAAAATCCGTCTGTCCTGCATGCGCGCGTCAACATGACCACGCGCCGTCTGCGTCTGGCATGGAACGGTGACATTGCCGATGTTGATGACCTGGTTAAGCCGGTTCTGCAAATGGGATACCGGCTGATCCCGTTTGATCCCGCCTCACTCGAACAGGCAACACAGGCCCGCAACAGCGAATTGCTGCGCTGTCTGGCGGTTGCCGGATTTGCCGCGGGCAATGTCATGCTGCTTTCGGTGTCGGTCTGGGCCGGATATTTTCAGGGAATGGGCGGCGCAACCCGTGATCTTTTCCACTGGATATCGGCCCTGATTGCCCTGCCCGCAGCCGCCTATGCCGGGATGCCGTTTTATCGGTCGGCATGGGGTGCCATCCGCAATCGCCGGGTCAATATGGATGTCCCGATCAGCCTGGGGGTTATTCTTGCCCTTGGCATGAGTTTGGCCGAAACCATGCGCGGCGGCCCGCATGCCTATTTTGATTCCGCGATTACGCTTTTGTTCTTCCTGCTGGTTGGTCGATACCTCGATAGCCGCGCACGCGGTCAGGCCAGATCGGCGGCTGAACATCTGCTTTCGCTTAATGCGCGTTCGGTCACGGTTCTGGATGACGATGGCACCCGCCGACTGATCGCACCGGACAAAGCCAAACCGGGCATGATCGTTCTGGTGGCGGCGGGGGAGCGGATCGGCATTGATGGTGAAATCCTTGATGGGCAATCGGATATCGATACCAGCCTGATCACGGGCGAAAGCATCCCCGGCACCGCCAAACCCGGCACAATTGTTTTTGCCGGAACAACCAACATATCGGCACCGTTGCGCGTCCGCGTTACCGCGACCGGGCAAACAACACTTCTGGCCGAAATTGTCCGGCTGATGGAAAATGCCGAACAGGGGCGGGCAAAATATGTCGCCCTTGCCGACCGCGTTGCGAAGTCCTATGCCCCGGTGGTACATATTCTTTCGGGCACCACATTTCTCGGCTGGTGGCTGATTGGCGGGATTGGCTGGCAGGATGCCCTGATGAATGCGATTGCCGTTCTGATCATTACCTGCCCCTGTGCCCTTGCCCTTGCTGTGCCGGTTGTTCAGGTGATTGCGACAGGACGGCTGTTACGTGCGGGTATTCTTGTCAAATCCGCCACCGCACTGGAAAGACTGACCAGCATTCATGCTGTCATTTTCGATAAGACCGGTACATTGACCACCGGCAAACCCGAATTGATAAACAACTCCGGCAATGACAGTGCGCTGGCCCTTGCCGCATCAATCGCCGCCAACAGCACCCATCCATTATCCCGCGCCCTTGTCCGTGCCGCGGGCAATGTGACGCCAATCGCCAACGTTTCGGAACATCCGGGGCAGGGTTTATCGGCTGAATTGCCCGCTGGCACGGTTCGGTTGGGCAGCCGTTCGTTTTGCGGTATCGCAGAAAATGCCGACATTTCCAGCCACATTGCAGGCCCCGAAATGTGGTTGCAGGAACCGGGCCGGGCCGCGGCCCGTTTTGTTTTCCGCGATGCCCCCCGCCATGATGCCGAACAGGTTATC
>CBIHMD010000139.1:0-6742 GCA_966210655.1 uncultured Thalassospira sp. | reverse complement strand
TCTTCTCGATCTAGGTGCCGAACGGCCCGTTGACGTCGCGTTTGCAGCATATCAACGTCGGCGACAAGATTCTCGTCGGGCGCAAGCCGACCGGAACCCTGATCCATGACAACCTGCTGCCGGGTAAAAACCTCTGGCTGCTGTCGACCGGTACGGGGCTGGCTCCGTTTATGAGCGTCATTCGCGATTACGAAACCTACGAGCGCTATGACAAGGTCATTCTTGTTCATGGCTGCCGCGAAGTTCGTGAACTGGCCTATCAGGAATTCATCCACAGCGAACTGCCCAACAACGAGTTCTTTGGCGAGGATGTCCAGAGCAAACTTCTGTATTATCCTACCGTCACTCGCGAAGAGTTCAAAAACCAGGGCCGCATCACCGAGCTGATGAAGTCCGGTAAGCTTTACGAAGACCTTGGGCTTGAAAAGCCGACCCTTGAAAATGACCGTTTCATGTTATGCGGCAACCCGGAAATGATTGCCGAAACCCGTCAGATGCTGGTCGAGTGGGGCGGCAAGGAAGGCAATATGAACGAGCCGGGCCACTTTGTGATCGAAAAGGCGTTCGTCGAGAAATAATTCGAAGAAGCCGGAATTTGAAAAGGGCGCGGCCGAATGGCTGTGCCCTTTTGTTTATGTCCGGATTATCGTTAAAACAGGCGCCCGCCATTGGGTACATTCCGTTCTGGTGCGATCAGAACAATGCCCTTGTCATCCTCACCATCGGGAAAGCCAAGGCAGAGGAATTCGGACATGAAGGGACCGACTTGTTTTTTCGGGAAGTTGACCACCCCGGCGACCTGACGGCCGATCAGGCTTTCAGGCGTGTAATATTTGGTGATCTGGGCTGATGTTTTGCGGGTGCCGATTTCGGGGCCGAAATCCACCCAGAGCTTCAGGGCCGGGCGGCGGGCTTCGGGAAATTCCTGCGCGTCGACAACCGTGCCGATGCGGATATCCACTTTCAGGAAATCGTCAAAACTGATCTCGCTCATAAATCTGTCTCCGTTGAATTTGAGCCAGATTAGCGGGATCGCAGTCGGCAGGTAAGGGCTTATAACCGGCAATGGCCAAATCAGGAGTTTGGGCAAAAGCGCAAAGAAAAATGGCAGGACCAGAAGGTCCTGCCATCAAGTCGATAACGGGAAGTTATCAGCCTAATTACTTCGCAGCCGCGTTCTTTTCGATCGCAACTTTGAGTTCGTCCAGGGATTCGGTGAAGCGACCCTGCAGAAGGGCAAGGGCTTCTTCCTGGGATTTGGTCACCAGACCCGAAAGTTCTTTGGCATTGGCCAGAGCTTCTTCATAAGCGGCTTTGGCGGCTTCGGTCTGCTTTGCAGCAGTGGCCATCGGGTTGTCAGCAGGAGTAGCAGCGAAATCTTTGCCCTGGGTCTGAGCTTTATCCAGCAGCGTTTTGAAGATTTCGCTCTGACGCTGAGCAACAGCCTGGAAACCGTCAAAGGCGATTTTGTTGGCTTTGGTCAGGGCTTCAACGTTTTTACGCTGAAAGGCCATCATCTCGTTCACGTCAACACCCGGCATTTTGAAATCCGTGGTGAATTTGGTGAAGTCGAGATCAAAGAACGGGTTGGTTGCTTTTTTAGCGGCGGTCATGGTTTGCACTCCATCAACAATTTGCAACAGGTGTGGAATGAGGCGCTATTGTGCGCCGCACAAATTCAACTGCAATATGAAGGAATGAACCTCTTTCGTCAAGGTTTATTTTGCACTGCACAAAAACTTCATGGTTTGGTTTTTGTTGCGCTTGATAACCTTGGGTTATGTTTTGTGATCCCTGTTCTAAATCAAACATTTAGGGATTTACACCGTCATTTTCAGCCGCCGGGGATGTCTTCGTCGGCCGATCATTGCTGCAATATTTTTGTGCAAACCGGTCACATTTTTTCTGAATTTTTCCGCAGACGCTGTTGAGTCGGGAAATGCCACTACCGATCCGTTTGTCCCATTCGCTGCCACGTGACAGTGCCCGGTCAAGGGCAGCCATGGTCGGACCGAAATCGGCGGTTTCATCATCAAGCCACTGTTTGAAGCACCGGGCATAAATCGTTCCCATCCCGGCGACGCGCAAACTGCCATGCAGACCACCGGTGGTAAAGCCGCTGGCGTCCAGCATCCAGCGCATCGACCCGAAATGGGTTTTGATCGCGCGCAGGCTGTCGGCAGGGCCAAGGTCGCCGCCACTGGCGATGATCGACCGAAGTGCGGGGCGATAGGGTTCCAGCGCGTCAAACCGTGCCATCATCACCGAGATCAGCCGGTCATGGCCGGGTTCGTTGAAATCGGCGGGATCAAGATCGGCAAGGACAATCCGGTCAATCTTGCGCACGAGCTGGCGCAGGATATCGGCCTTGCTTTTGAAATGATCAAAGGCAACGCCGATCTCGACCTCTGCCGATTGCGCGATATCGATCATGGTGACGTCATGCCAGCGTCCCGATGCTGCCAGATCCATGGCAGCATCGGTCAGTTTGGTTTGCGCATCTTTTTTGGCAGGCATGATCGTCTCCTTTATCGCAATTGTGAATGGCGGTTTAACCTGCCAGTTCGACAGAACGTTTCCGGGCGGCCTCGACCGCGCGGGTCATAAGTTCCGGCAGGCCGTTCTGCGCATCCATTAACACCGACAGGGCAGCAGCAGTGGTGCCGCCTGGGCTGGTGACATTTTCGCGCAGGGTTGCCGCGGTTTCCTCGCTGGCATCAAGCAGAAAGCCAGCACCGACAACGGTCTGGCGTGCGAGTATCATCGCCTGATCAGCCGGAAGACCGGCAGCCTCACCCGCCTGCGCCATGGCTTCGACCAGATGGAAGATATAGGCAGGCCCGCTGCCCGAAAGGGCGGTGACCGCATCCATCAGGCTTTCATCACTTACCCACGATACCATGCCGACGGTGGCCAGAAGCGTTTCACACATGTCGCGTTGCGCCAGACTGACATTATCGGTCGGGCACATCACGGTCATGCCGCGCGATACGGCGGCAGGGGTGTTGGGCATGGCGCGAACGATGCGCGCGGTGTCGCCAACATGATCGGCAAAGAAGCTGATGGTTTTGCCCGCCGCAACCGACAGGAAAACCGTTTCGGCCCGTACCAGCGGCTTGTACCCGTCGATCACGTCGGGCAGAACCTGTGGCTTGACGGCAAACAGAACAACCTGCGGGATGAAGTCCTGCGGCATTTCGGCGACATCGGTGATGCCGTGAATGCCATAGCGGGTTGACAGCTTGTCGGCTGCTTCGGCCTGCTCGACGATATAAACATTGTCGGGTTTAAGTCCCTTGGCCAGCCAACCCTCAAGCATGGCACTACCCATCTTGCCGCAACCGACCAGCAATAGACGCGTATTCATAAAATCTGCTCCGCTTTTTCCATCCCTGACTGCCGACTATGTGTGGATCAGCAATCGCAATGCAATGCCGTAGCGATGTTCTGAAGGTGGGTCAAGTCGGTCACAGGGGCAAGGGGAGGGGTGAAATTCACAGCAGATTGCCGTCAAATATCGCGATGCGGGGTGTTTTTCTGAGAGGATCGACCGGCACGGGATTTTGTGTCGTGCGGGGTGTTGTTCAGGACCGCCTGCCGGGATTTATATGGCGATGACCGTTCACCGCTATTGGCAAAATTTTTTACGCGCCGACAAACAAAAGGGTCGGCACATCGGCCAACCCTTTTTGAAGTGCGTCTGGCGGTAAAGCCGCCTATGCCTGACCGACAGGTTCCAGCATGGAATGGGTCAATGCCTCGTCCGGGGTTTTGCCCTGACCCAGAACAAAATTGAAGGCCGGGAAAAAACGTTCGCATTCGGAAATGGCGATATCGATCAGTTCTTCGAACTGTTCGACCATCGGCGGCACGTCGCCGCCAAACAAAAGCGTATGGCGAAACAGCGGCATGTTTTCATCAAGCCACAATCCGAAATGGCCAAGCCAAAGCTGTTCATTGCACTTTGCCAGCAATTCATAAATGCGCGGGCGCAGTGGCTCGGGCACGAACAGGTCATAGCAGCAGGCAATGTGAAGCGCTTCGGCATCTTCGCGCCAGGTGAAATAGACCAGATACGTGCACCAATGCGCCGGGATTTCGACAACGACTTCATCTTCGCTGCGACGTTCCACGTGCCAGTCATTGGTGCGGGCGATATCTTCGACAAGCAGCAACGGATTTTCGTCGCCAAGGTCGCCGATATCTTCCAGGTGGTCGTTCATATAAATTTGCCAGTCTCTGCATATGCGAAAGGGCGCGCACTATATGCCGGTGCCCGCCGCGTTTCAACCGCCCCGCGACGCAGGACAGAAATGAATTTCATGTGATCGGCAATCCGCTGTCCCCGGTCGACCTTTCCGCGACCCTGTGTGAACGGCGTTCCTTGCCTGTATGTGGGGATGATTTCCCGGTTATGCGTCTTTTTTTGCAGCCGGTTTGCTGCTGGCGCGTTTGGCGGCAGGTTTATTTGCCTTGGCTAGGCGTTCTTCAAGTTCGGCAATTTTGGCTTCGAGGCCATCAATACGTTCGGCAGCACGGATCGCGACATCATGCACGACGTCAAATTCTTCGCGTGTAACCATGTCCATCCCGGCCAGAATTTTTTCAAACTGCTGACGGACAAGCGCATCGATCTCGCCCTTCATGCCGGTCATGGTGCCCAATGCGGAATTGGTGACACGGGTCAGGTCGTCAAGAATACGGTTATTGATCTGCATCTTTGTCTCCGTCTTTCGGGCAATATCGGCGGTTACGGCATATCCGCAAAACATGCGCATAATATGGGTGTTAGGGTTATCAAGGCAAGTTGATCGTCGATCTGCCGGATATAGAGGAAAAACAAACAGCTTTTCTTGCTCCAGATCAGGGCGGGGCCTATAAAGTTGTCAGTTTTTACAATCGACTGCCCAAAAGGCTGCACAAGACAAAGTGCTGCGAGGAGAATGCAATGCTGATCGTAACCGGAGGAGCCGGATTTATCGGGTCCAATATCGTGGCTGCGCTTGAAGAACGCGGCGAAACTGACATTGTGGTTGTTGATCGCCTGCGTGACGGGATCAAATGGAAAAATATCGCCAAGCGGAACCTTCGCGATATCGTGCATCCCGACGATCTTCCGGCCTTTCTTGAGGCGCATGGCAGTGACATTGATGCGATTTTCCATATGGGCGCGATTTCGGCCACGACCGAACGTGATGCCGACAAGATCGTGCAGAACAATTACAGGCTGACGACGTGGCTTTGGGAATGGTGCGCACGGCATTCATCGCGTTTGATCTATGCCTCGTCGGCGGCGACCTATGGCGATGGCAAGCAGGGCTTTGACGACAGTTTCGATCAGGGTGAACTGGCAAAACTGGCACCGCTGAATGCTTATGGCTGGTCCAAACATGCGACCGACCGCCGGTTCCGAACCATCCTTGATCAGAACGGTTTTCGTCCGAAACAGTGGGCTGGGCTTAAATTCTTTAACGTCTATGGGCCGAACGAATATCACAAGGGTGGCATGCGGTCGGTCGTATCGCAGATGTTTGACAAGCTCTCGGCTGGTGAAACCGCAACGCTTTTCAAATCGCATCATCCCGATTACGAGGATGGCGGACAGCTTCGCGATTTTGTCTGGGTCGGGGATGTGGTCGACATCATCATGTGGCTTTATGACAATCCGCAGGTCAGCGATCTGTTTAACGTTGGTACCGGCAAGGCGCGCAGTTTCAAGGATCTCGCCCTTTCGGTGTTTCGCGCGATTGGCAAGGAACCCGATATTCAGTACGTGCCAACACCTGAAAGCATCCGCGACAAATACCAGTATTTCACCGAGGCCAATATGGCCAAGCTGCGCGCGTGTGGATACGGTGCGAACATGACCCCGCTTGAAGAAGGGGTGCGTCAGTATATTCAGGATTACCTCGCGACCGAGGACCCGTTCCGTTAAGCCGATGCAGGTCGGGGATGGCTTGCCATGTTCCTGCCCTGATCGTTTGCGACCAGTCGGTAAATCAACAGATATACGTCACGGAGTTTCCCCTGATGCTAAGCCTTGCCTTTCCGGCGATTGCCCCGATCGCGATCTATATCGGTCCGATTGCAATCCGCTGGTATGCCCTTGCCTATATTGCCGGGTTGCTGCTTGGCTGGCGTTACGTCGTCTATTACTGCACCAAGACGCCCAATATCATGAGCAAACGCGACATTGACGATTTGCTGTTCTGGGCGACGCTTGGCGTCATCCTTGGCGGGCGGTTGGGATATATCCTGTTTTACAATCTGGAATATTACATGGCGAACCCGGCCAATATCCTGAAGGTATGGCAGGGCGGTATGGCGTTCCATGGCGGGTTCATGGGCGTGATCGTGGCGATCATCCTGTTTGCGCGCAAACGCGGGATTTCCATTCTGGCGGTGCTGGATGCCGCGGCGGTGGCGACCCCGATCGGGCTGTTTTTCGGGCGGATTGCCAATTTCATCAATGGCGAGCTGTTTGGCCGGGTTACGGACGCGCCGATTGGCATGGTCTTCCCGCATGGCGGGCCGGAACCGCGCCACCCGAGCCAGCTTTACGAAGCAGCACTTGAAGGTCTGATCCTGTTTATCGTGCTGTTGATCCTGTCGCGCAGTGCCTATGTTCGCCATCGTCCGGGGATTCTTGGCGGGACGTTTGTTGCCGGTTATGGCATTTCGCGCATCATCGTCGAGTTTTTCCGTCAGCCAGATGCACAGCTTGGTTTCCTGACATTCGGAG
>CBIHMD010000138.1:0-6764 GCA_966210655.1 uncultured Thalassospira sp. | reverse complement strand
GAAAATCGCCGATTTCGATTTTGAAACCCTCGATACGCCAACGCCCGGTATGGATGGCACACCCGATGCGAAGCCATTGGCAACAACCGGCAGCATCATCGACCGGTTTGCGTCAATTGCGGCGTCTTACCCGCATCGCATAGCAACCCGCGATGAAACCGGCGAAATCAGCTATGCTGACCTTGATCGTCAAAGCAATCGTATCGCGCATTTCATTGCCGGTCTCTCCCTGCCGACCGGATCGCTTGTCGGCGTGATGACCGGGCGCAACCGCCATTACATTGCGGCAACCCTTGGCGTTCTCAAGGCCGGTCTTGCCTTTGTACCGCTTGATCCGAATGTGCCGCTGATCCGGCGCACCACACTGGTCCGCAATGCCGCACTACCATTGATCATTTCCGAAGCCCCCCATATCGGTGATCTGCACCAGTTGCAGTGGCGCTGCAAAACCGTCACCAACATTCTGTGTCTTGACCGTGACGATATCGATACCCTGACGGAAAATCACGGTTCCCTGATGTCGGTCGAACTGTGGGATCATCTGGCCGGGGATGATGCCGACAATATTCTGGCTGGCGGCTGGAAAAGTGCCTTTACCGGGCAACCGATTGCACAAAGTGCGATGGATGCCTTTGGTGAAAATGCGCGCAACAAGGTCGCCGGACTGGTATCGCGCAATGCCCGGGTGCTTGAAATCGGCTGCGCGTCCGGCTTCACCATGAAACACGTCGCCCCGGTGGTCGGCACCTATGTCGCGACCGATCTGTCGCGCCGCAACGTCGAACGGACCGAGGCACTGGCGATCAATCTTGGCATGACGCATGTCATCGGTCGGCAGCTTGGCGCGCATGATATCGATGTTTACGAACCGGGTTCGTTCGATCTGATCATCATGAACAGCGTCATCGAAAACTTCCCAGGTTACGGTTATCTGCGCACGGTCCTGACAAAGGCAAAAACCCTGCTCGCACCGGGCGGGGCGATTTATCTTGGCAATGTATGGGATGCGGATCGCCGCGATGATTACCTTGCCGATCTGGCCCGGTTTGCCCGCGAGACGGTGGGCAAGGGTTACAATACCCGGCTTGATTTCCTCGAAGACCTGTTTGTCCCGCAATGCTTTCTTGAAGACTGGGCACACGAACAGGGCGGCTTTGCCGCCAGCCGATCCGCCATCGATGCCGACGGGTTTGATCCCGCACCCTACACATTCGATTTCGTCCTGACATCGGATGCGGCAAAACACCCCGTCGTACCGAAGAAGCGCCGCCACGATCTGGCTGCGCTCAATGCCGCAAACGATCAACACCCCGCAACCGTGACATCGGCAAACGATCTTGCCTATGTCCTGTTCACCAGCGGCACCACCGGCACACCCAAGGGGGTAATGATCGAACATGGATCAGTTGTGAACCTCGCCCAGTCGGTACTCGATACGCAGTTAAAACAGATCGGTGCCGATGATCCCGACCGCGCCCTTAACCTGACCTGTGTTGCGCCCTTTGCCTTTGACGGCTCCATCGTTCAGATTTTTGCGGCCATCCTGAACGGACATTGCCTGAACATCACCGGATCGGCCACACGAAGCGACCCTGAAGCCCTCCATGACCTGATGGTCACCAACGCCATTGATCAGCTTGACGCAACGCCAAGCCTGTTTTCCCTGCTGCTGGATTACTGGGAAGAAAACCGGCTTTCCTGTCCGGCAAGAATGGTGGTTCTGGGCGGCGAAGCTGTTTCCGCCCGACTGGTCGAACGTTTCTTTGCCCTGCCCGGTCAGACCGACCGCAAACTGGTCAATGCCTATGGCCCGACGGAATGCTGCGTTTCATCGGCCCAGTATGTGATGACCGCCCACAACCACAAACAGATCCTGCCACCGCCGATTGGCAAGTCCATTCAGGGTGTTTATCTGGAAATCTGCGATGATATGGGCCGCCCGTTGCCCGATGGTGTTCCGGGTGAAATCCGCATTGGCGGGGCCGGTGTCGCGCGCAGTTACCTGAACGATCCGATCTTGACCGCGCAGAAATTTGTGACCGACCCCAACGGCAACCGTGTCTACCGCACCGGTGATATGGGGCGGCGGCGCAGTGATGGCGAAATCATTTTCCTTGGCCGCGAAGACGGCCAGATCAAGGTTCGCGGCAACCGCATCGAACTGGGCGAAGTCGAACATGCCCTGCTGACACATCCCCATATCCGCCGCGCGGCCGTGGTCGCCCATGACCGCCATCAGAACGGCAATGTTGTCCTCGTCGCCTATGTCGTCACCGATGACAATGCCCATGCCGGTTTCGATATCGCGGCGTGCCGGGCAAAACTTGAACAGGCCCTGCCCAACTATATGGTGCCCAGCCACCTGATCACGATGGATGACCTGCCACTGACCGTAAATGGCAAGATCGATCTTTCACGCCTTCCCCTCCCCGAAAACACCGATCAGGTAACGGGCGTCTCGGCCAAACCGCTTGGCAGCGACCATGAAAAAACCATCGCCCGCCTGATGGGCGAGGTCCTTGATTGCACCATCGATGACGCCACCGCCGACTTCTTTGAACTGGGTGGACACAGCGTTCTTGCGGTTCAGTTCCTGTCAAAAATCAACAAGGTTACCAACGTCAAAATCCCGCTGGGTGATCTGTTCACCTGCGCCTCGGTCGAAAAACTCGCCGCCCGCATCTCCGAACGCGAAAACGCCAGGCATGTCAAAAGCCCGATTGTCACCGTCAATGCATCGGGAACCAAACCGCCAATGGTCTGCTTCCATCCGGTCGGCGGCAATGTGCTGTGCTATCAAAACCTTGCCCGCGAATTCGGCCCCGATCAGCCGCTTTACATGGTTGAGGCACAGGGCCTTGAAGAAGGCCAGAATTTGCAGCCCACGGTCGAGGAAATGGTCGCAGCCTACATGCCCGCCATCCGTGAGACCGTCCCCGACGGGCCAATCCATGTCATCGGCTGGAGCTTCGGCGGATTGCTGGCGTTCGAAGCCGCCTTCCGCATGCAGCAGGCAGGCATTGATGTGCGCAATATCATCCTGCTCGATGCGATTGCCGTGCCCGATGCGGTCCGCGCCATATTGCGCAAGGGCGAGGCCGAATATCTTGCCGATATCTTTGCCGAACTGGGCCTGGTCACGGTTGACGAATTGCGTCCGTTAACCCCCGAAGAACGCATCGATCTGTTACTCGAACGCGGCAAGAATTGCGACCTTCTGCCTGACGAGGCAGATCGCGGCACCATGCGCCGCCTGCTTGCTGTCTTCCAGAATAACGCACTGGCCGCCGTCCATTACGTCCCGCCGAAAATTGACGGGATTGATGTTCTGCTGCTGCGTCCGACAACCGAAACCCGCGCAGCGCCCAGTATCGAAGGCGATCAATATAGCGGCTGGCAAAGGGTCGCGGGCGATGCCCTGACCCTTGAATGGGTTGGCGGCACCCATGGAACAATGATGTTCGATCCTCACGTGATCGAAGTCGCCGAACGCATCCGCGCTCATCTTGATCAATCGAAATGATGGACTGAAAACTCAGGCCCAGGGCAGGCTTGCCGGATCGAATCGCGTTTGATCCGGCAATGTCAGGCCAAGCCACCCCTGCGCACCGGGACAGATGATGGTGCGATACTGCCCGAAATTGGCATATCGCACCTCAAAGCAGTCCCGGTTGCGCTCGATCGATGATGGCGCGTAAAGTTCAAGCGGCGTCATCATCCCGGTGGTGATGGTCTTGGCAAGGCTTTCGCGTGCCACCCAAAGAAGGCAGGCCGCCCCATGATCATCCAAATCATGGGCGCGGATCATCGTCCGTATATCGGGCGCGATCCCGTCCAGAATTGCGGGCACATCCTTCATCACCGGCAGATCAACATCAATGCCCAGCGGATGGGCACGATGAAACACAAGCGCCACCGCATACCGGTCCGAATGCGACAGCGAAACCGACATGCCCTGCACATCTTCGCCGCCGCCAACCATCATCGGCTGATCAAAAACCCCCGATCCGATTTCAATCGATTGCGGATCAATCCCCGGAAAATGCGCCGCCAACGCGGCCTTTGCCGCCAACCGCCCGCTGATAAAACTTTTCCGGCGGCGATCATGCTTGAATCCCGCCAGCCGGGCTTTTTCGGCGGCGTGCAACTGGCTTTCTGCCAGTTTGTTACACCCGGCATCGTCCAGCCCCTCAAGATCAAAAACCGCCAGCCTCGCCCTCAGGACATCGGACGGCGCAAATGTGCCGGTGCCCTTCGGGCGCTCGAACACAAGGCGATGGGTTTTGATCGGGGGCATGCGGTGGCCTTTTACGCGTCATCAGAAACAGGCAAAAAAGAATGCCCAAAGCATGCTTTGGGCATTCCCGAAATACAATCTGAAAACCTGATGATCAATCAGGCCTTGGCGGTCGTCGCACCTGCTGCCGGTTTGGCAGTGGTTTTGCCGCCTTTGACAAATTCCGAAGCCTTGCGTTTGCCGTCTTCGAATTCGTCCTTGAAACGACCTTTCATTTCCTCGGCGTCGAAATCGGCAACCGTTCCACCCTTGGCAAAGTGCCAGGCGAAAACACGACCCAGCGCATAGGTGCAGGCACCGGCAAAGGTCGGCATGGCGACAACGCCAAAGATCGTGCCGACAACCGGAACCTTACGAACCAGTGCCGCCGTCGCATAACCGACACCGGTCATCGGCAGAACCGTTGCAACCAGGGTTGAAATCGAACTCTTGATCGCGTTCTCGGAGAACGGAACACCGTAAATGTCGCAAAGCTTTGCAAGCATCCGCACCTGAATGGTGCTGCTGGTGGCCATTTCAAGGAACGGGATCGGAACAAGACCACCGACCGCAGCATAAACGCTATGGCGATGGATGCAGTCACGGGACTGGGCACGAATTTCTTCCGCCTTCGCGACGGCCACTTCTTCAGTCTCTTCGATGGTTTCTGCTTCGCTCATTATCGCCTCTTGAATGTCTACCTTCAGGTTGATGATCTGCACGCAAAATTTATTCTTCAACTTTACCTGAACTAACCCGAAGTAGCAACGTGCAACACCCTTTATTTGCTACCGGTTTTTGAAATTTCAGGCTGCCCCGCACTCTCGTGTGTCGCAACCGGTTCCATGTCGCTCTGTTTAACGACACCACCCCCGCTACCACTGGATTGGTCAAAGACCGGGGCAATTGATTTCAAAACATCTCCGGCGGTTTTACCCACTGTTGAAACATCTTCTGACGCCCCTGCTGCCGGGCCTGTCGGGGCAGCCGGTTTCATCGGGGGTGTGACCGGCTGCGTGTTCGAATTTGCCGCCGCAGGCCGTGCGCGTTTGCCTGACGGATCAGCAGGTTCGCGAACACCCGGCGAAATCGCATTTTGCGGCGCGATTTCCTGCGACCGCGCATTAAGCGCCCCCGCATTCGGCAGGCTTTCGGCCGTATCGTTCACAAGCTCTGCCCCCGAACCGGAATCCGCACCGCTTACCGTCGGCGTATCCGCAGTATTGAGGATCACGGGCAGGCCATCCTTGCCGCCAATGATGATCGTCTTGCTGTTTTTTGATGTCGCAAGCGTCATGGTCGCTTCGATACCGCGCAGGCGCAGATATTCTTCGGTGATCGTTTTGGCGACGATATCCTGGAATTCACGAATACCTTCCGCCTCGATCTTCTTGCGCTGCTTTTCCTTTTCCTCGCGCGCCAGACGGAAATCATATTCCAGCATGGCCTGATACTGTTCGGCCTTGCGTTCAATCGCATCCGCCACGCGTTCCGGCAGTGTCACCGACCGGATCAGAACGTCTTCAACCGTCACCAGCCGCCCCTGGAAGCTTTGATTGACCAGCGACGATCCAAGTTCGTTGACCATGCGTTCAAGGATTTCCGCCTGAATGAAGGCACGGGTTTCGGTATAAAGCTGTTCAGGGGTGTAACGCGAAATCAGTTCACGCGCATGCGATCCGATTTCCGGATATACAAGGACTTCGGCATAATTCGGCCCGACCAGCTTGTGCAGCATCCCGACCGCTTCGCGGTTGATGCGATAACGCACCGCGATGTCGACTTCCATCGACAGGCCGTTCGATGAAATCGTGTCATAAACGCGCGCCTGATTTTGCAGGCGGGCGTCATAGATATACATTTCATCCCACGGGAAGATCATGTGAATACCTTCGCCGTAGCTTTCATCAACGACCGTCCCGCCAAAGAACCGGTACCACATCACCGCAACATGCCCGGCAGGCACGGTAATGAAAATCTGCGGCGCCAACGCGAAAATAGCGACCAGCAGGAACAGAAGCCCGATCAGAAATGCCGTACGCAACCGCCGCAGGCGTACGCCAGCACTAATGAAAAAGCGCCGCCAAAAGATCGACCATCGCCCTCTTTTGCGGGCGGTTCCGTTTTCGTCTGGCACACCGGGTGCGGCTGTCGCGCTATCAACCATTCATCATCTCGTCGTCGGGTGTATCGTGACGCATGCTGATCGCCCGTCAGTCATCATCTTATTCATAATCAAGGTCTTTAAGCTTTTCACGAAGCTCCCGCGACGGGCGCGCAACGACCTGAACCAGAAAATCGCCAATCGGGGTAATCACAATCGCCAGCAGGAAATGCCCCAGAAACCCGAACGATGTCCGGCGCCCCAGCATGCCGCAAACAATGCAGGCCAACAGATAAATTACAATCAAAATCAAATGCATCGCTTCGCCACCCGAATTCCTGTTATTGCGCGATTACGCGTTCTTCACGCCGTTTTCCTGTCCTG
>CBIHMD010000137.1:0-6773 GCA_966210655.1 uncultured Thalassospira sp. | reverse complement strand
TGGGATTGTCATCGGCGGCGTGTCTTCGCCGGGTGCAGCGTTTGCGCGAAACCGGGGTGATCGAACGCGACGTTGCGATTGTGTCGCCCAAGGTGTTTGGCAAACGGATGATGATCATTGTGTTGCTGACCATGGATCGTGACCGACCGGATCGATATATGCTGATGCGCGAGGAATTCGGCAAAATGCCTGAAGTCGTGCAATGCCATCATGTGACCGGGGCGCATGATTTCGTGCTACGCATTCAGGTCGCCGACATGGATGAATATAGCGCGTTCGTGGATCGGGTTTTTCATGAACCCTATATCAAGCGCTATGAAAGCCTGGCCGTTCTGGGGTCGCTTAAATAAAAACGGCGGGCATCAAAGCCCGCCGTTCGCATTTTGGATCATCAGGATTATGGCTTAGGCGAAATCAAGCGCACGGTCGCCATTGGCATCCTTGATACGGGTCGGAAGACCCATGCCGTTCAGAAGGTTCAGGAACGGTTTGGATGGCAGTTCTTCGACATTGGCCATCTTTTTCACATCCCATTCGCCGGTGGCGATCAGCATGGCGGCTGCGACCGGCGGAACACCAGCGGTATAGGAAATGCCCTGGCTTCCGACTTCCTCGTACGCGTCCTTGTGGTCCGCGACGTTATAGATCAGGACTTCGGTTTCCTTGCCATCCTTGCTGCCCTTGACCAGATCACCGATGCAGGTTTTGCCGGTATAGTCGGGTGCGAGCGAGCTTGGGTCCGGCAGGCAGGCCTTGACGACCTTGAGCGGAATAACTTCAAGACCCTCGGCCGTCGTCACCGGTTTTTCCGACAGCAGGCCGATATTGTTCAGCACCGTGAAGACATTGACGTAATGATCGCCAAAGCCCATCCAGAAACGGACATTGGGCACGTCAAGGTTCTGTGACAGGGAATGGACCTCGTCATGGCCGGTCATGAAGGTATGGCTTTCACCGACAACCGGCATATCCCAGATTTTCTTGACCTCGAACATTTTGTTTTCCTGCCAGGCGTTGTTCTGCCAGGAATAAACCGTGCCGGTAAATTCGCGGAAATTGATTTCCGGGTCGAAGTTGGTGGCAAAATATTTGCCGTGGCTGCCGGCATTGATGTCGATGATGTCAATCGAGTCAATTTTATCGAAGTAATCCTCGACCGCGAGTTTGGCATAGGCATTGACCACGCCCGGATCAAACCCGATGCCCAGAATCGCGGTGATACCAGCCTTTTCGCATTCTTCACGGCGTTTCCACTCGTAATTTGCGTACCATGGCGGGGTTTCGCAGATCTTGTCCTGTTCTTCGTGGATGGCGGTATCGAGATAGGCAACGCCCGCCTTGATGCAGGCCGACATGACCGGCATGTTGATGAAGGCGGAACCGACATTGATGACGATTTCGCAGCCGGTTTTCTTGATCAATGCGACGGTGGCATCGATATCGGTTGCGTCAAGCGCATGACCTTCGAGCGTGCCTGCATTCTTCAGGTTTTTCTTTTCATGAATGCTGTCGATGATTTTCTGGCATTTTTCCGCAGTACGCGACGCAATATGGATATCGCCAAGCACATCATTATGCTGTGCACATTTGTGCGCGACCACCTGTGCGACGCCACCTGCGCCGATAATCAGAACATTCTTCTTCATTTCGGGCCAAAAACTCCCTTTTTACGAATAGATGAAACCCAAAGCGCCTTTTTACGAAAGGCACGAAACAGACTCATCGAAGGTGAACTCACGTACAACGCGTACGCTGCCGTCGAGTTCCTTGATCACGATGGACGGCAAGCCGACACCGTTGAACCAGTTCTTTTTGACCATGGTGTAACCGGCGGCATCCTGTACCGAGATACGGTCGCCGACCTTGATCTCGTTTTCGAAATTGAATTCGCCAAAAACGTCACCGGCAAGGCAGGACTTGCCGCAGATCATATAGGCATGATCGCCCGTGTTCGGCTCAATCTTGGCGGTTTCGCGATAGATCAGAAGATCGAGCATGTGGGCTTCGATGGAGCTATCGACAATCGCAAGGTTCTTGCCGTTAAACAGCGTATCAAGCACGGTGACTTCGAGCGTCGTGCTTTTGGTGATCGATGCCTCGCCCGGTTCGAGATACACCTGAACGCCATATTTTTGCGAAAATGCCTTAAGCCGGGCGCAGAATTTATCGAGCGGGTAATTGTCCCCGGTGAAGTGAATGCCGCCGCCGAGGCTTACCCATTCAACGCGCGAGAGAAGGGTGCCAAATTTGGTTTCGATATCGCCCAGCATTTTGTCGAACAGATCGAAATCGGCGTTTTCGCAGTTATTGTGGATCATGAAGCCGGAAATGCGGTCCATGACGGCCTCGACCTTGGTGACGTCCCATTCGCCCAGACGTGAATACGGGCGGGCCGGATCGGCCAGATCGAAGCTGGAGCTTGAAACCTGCGGGTTCAGGCGAAGACCGCGCACGATGCCGGACGCAGCATCGGCAAAACGGTTAAGCTGGCTGATTGAATTGAAGATGATCTTGTCGGCGTTTTCGATGACTTCGTCGATTTCGGAATCGGCATAGGCCACGCTATAGGCATGGGTTTCCTTGCCGAATTTCTTGCGGCCCAGTTTGACTTCGTGCAGCGACGAGGACGTCGTGCCATCCATATAGTCCGACATGAAATCGAAGACCGACCAGGTCGCAAAGCATTTCAATGCCAGCAACGCCTTTGCGCCGGAATGTTCGCGCACATAGGCGATCTTTTCCATGTTGCGCAGCAGTTTCGATTTATCGATCAGATAATAAGGCGTATGCGGCATCGTATTCTGGTTCCTCGACCGAAGGCCCTGTTTTCAGGGACCGAAAAGACAATACGGAAAACGTCCGTCGACCGGCAAACATTCCCCGCAAGGTTCGGCATTCAAGCCCGGTTTGCGCCAACGAATTTCATACCATCGATGCGAAGGCATTTTGGGCCTGTATCGCATGCGCCGCGACCCAATAGCAGCGGGGCGCATACGGGTCAACAGTGTGACCACATTGTCTGATCGCGTGGCCTTTAAATTACCGGGGCCTTTGGGCCTTTTGATGCAGGATTTGCAAGGGTAACAGTTTGATTCCATAGGGAAACAGGCGGCGATCAGATGCAGGTTTCCGTTTCGTGAAACTTGGGTCTGCCCGGCGGGGCTTTGCGCAAGCCGGATTTCCAACAATATCACCAAATCACGGATTTTGCATGGTGGCGGGGCAAAAAGCCCGTGATGGCATCTGCGCTATTGCTTTTTTGTACCGAATGGATAATTGTTTACCGATTGGTACAATAAAACTGATGGAGCCGACGATGAGTGAGCTACGCCAACCCTTGCCGCCCTTTACGCGGGAAACCGCAATCCAGAAAGTCCGCATGGCCGAAGATGGCTGGAACAGTCGCGATCCGGCGCGGGTGTCGCTGGCCTATACGCCTGATACGATCTGGCGGAACCGTGCGGAATTTGCCAATGGTCGTGACGAGGTCATTGCCTTTCTGACCCGCAAATGGAACAAGGAACTGGAATATCGATTGATCAAAGAGTTGTGGGCGCATGACGGCAACCGGATCGCGGTGCGTTTTGCCTATGAATATCGTGATGATTCCGGGAACTGGTATCGGGCCTATGGCAACGAGAATTGGGAATTTGCCGAGAATGGCCAGATGCATCGCCGGTTTGCCTGCATCAACGATATGCCGATCCGCGAAGAAGACCGCAAATTCTTCTGGGATCGTTCGGGGCCGCGCCCGGCCGATCATCCGGGCCTGTCCGATCTGGGATTATAAGTAAGCCATGCCAAAGATTATCGCGGAGCGTTCCGATGTTATTCCCGTCCTTGCGGAGATTTTCCGCGAGTATGGCTATGAAGGGGCGAGCCTTTCACTGATTGCCAGCCGGACGGGTCTGGGAAAGGGCAGCCTTTATCATTTCTTTCCCGGTGGCAAAGAGCAGATGGCATCCGAAGTGCTTCGCGAGATTGATGGCTGGTTCGAGGATGCGGTTTACAAGCCGCTGCGTGACGGGGATGACCCACGGGCGGCGATTTTGGAAATGTGCGGTTCGGTCGCGACATATTTCTGGTCGGGAAAGCGGGTATGCCTGATCGGGGCGTTTGCACTTGATAATGTGCGTGACCGTTTTTCAGACGCAATCCGTGATTATTTTGCGGTCTGGCAGCGGTCGTTGCAGCAGGCGCTTGTGCGGATCGGGCATGATGCGGACCGGGCATCGGACATTGCCGAAGATGCGATTTTATCGATCCAGGGGGCGCTTGTTTTATCGCGCGCGCTTGGCGATACGGCGGTATTTGAACGCGCCATGGTGCGGGTTGAAGCCGGGTTGCTTGCCGGACCAGATCAGGGACGTTGACGCACGGCGTCGTCGGGGATTAAGCGATGCCATTTCGTGACGAAAAATGATCAATTGCCAGTTGTCTGGCACTTGATCATTGGGATCGGATGATTAAGTTTTATAATGATTTAAATCACCCAAGCGACAAATGAGGAGGCGTCGATGCCTGCACCCGTCAGTGTCGATCACTTGGCCTTTCCGACCCGCGATCTTGCGGCGACGGATGATTTTTATTCCCGTGTTCTGAAGGCGCGGCTGGTCCATGCCGAAAGCGGTTACAGCCCGTCATGGAAAAGCGATTTTCTGCTGATTACCTTTGCGTTGACCGATGGAACGCGGCTGTCATTCTTTGACTGGCCAGCCGATACCGGGCCGTATCCCGATGATCCCGAGTTGCCAAATGACGTGTTTCATATCGGGCTTCGGTGCGATACGCCGCGTGATGTGATTGCCTGGCAGAACCATTTGTTCCAGCACAAGGTGGTTTATCATAACGAGGATGATGGCCAATCGCGCCGGTTGTTCATTCGCGATCCGAACGGCATCCGGTTTGAAATCTTTGCCGCCGATCAGCCGAAATACAGCGATGATCACGAAGGTCGGGCACGTTCGGTTTATGAAGAATGGCAGAAGATCGCCAATCGCTGATCAGGTTTTGGGATCGGGCTTTAGGTCAGGTCGGGCAGGGGCCGGTGCTTTGGCGGATGATCAGTTCGGTCGGTACAATGACCGGGTTTTTCGCAGGTTCGGCGATGGCGCCGGTTTTATCAAGCCGGGCGAGCAGCAGCGAAATCGCCTGTTCACCAAGGCGGCGGCGTGGTTGGCGCACGGTGGTTAAGGGCGGGTCGTAATTGGCCGCCAGATGAATATCATCAAAACCAACCACGGATACATCGTGGGGCACGCGAAGGCCGAGTTCCTTGGCCGCGACAATGACGCCGATTGCCATACCGTCCGATGAACAGAAAAATGCCGTCGGGCGGTTTTTGCTGTCTTTAAGCAGGGCGCGCGCCGCCGAAATACCCGATTCAATCGAAAAATCGCCACTATAGATCAGGGACGGGTTTCCTTCGATGCCGGTGCTGGTCAGGGCGCGGCGATATCCGGCGACGCGGTCGGTCGTCAGGATGTTGCTGGCGGGGCCTGCGATATGGGCGATCCGTTTATGGCCAAGATCCAGCAGGTGTCTTGTGGCGCTAAACGCGGCCATTTCATTGTCGATAATAACTGTTGGCAGATTGCAGCCCGGAATGCGTTCGCAGGCAATGACCACAGGCGGGATGATCCCGCGCGGTGTATTGGCAAGCGGTGCGGGAAGACGCCCGTTTAGCAGGATCATCGCATCGGCCTGATTGCTGCGCAGGTAGGCGGCATAGGTGGCTTCGCGTTCGGGTTCGTTCTGGGTATCGCCGATCAGGACGTTGTAGCCCGCCTTGCTTGCCCCCTGTTCGATTCCCGACAGAATTTCCGAAAAGAAGGGGTTTCCGATGTCGGGGACCAGCAAAAGGATCATGCCAGACCGGTTCAGGCGGAGGTTTCGGGCCATGACATTGGCGGTATAACCGGTCGCGGCGATGGCGGTTTGCACCTTTTCGCGCGTGCTTTCGGAAACCACATGGGGTTTGTGCAAGGCACGGCTGACGGTGGCAATGGATACCCCGGCATGTTCGGCAACATCTTCAATCGTCGCGATTTTTTCGATCATTCTTCTTCCTACTCTGCCACTCGCAAGCTGTCCAGCGGCATTGATGGCCCCCTCAGGACGTTAATAGCCGATGTGATTTTCATCACGATATTGAAAATGTAAAGGTTTACATAATTAATGAAAACGTTTACACAAGGGGTAATCAAAAGTTGATCGCATCAATGCGACGCTAGGGAGGTTACATTCATGACGGATGCGGCTGTTCATGCCGTTAATCCCGGTATCGGGGGCGAAGTACGTCTTTCCGGCCGGAAGATTTGCAAATCATTTGGCCCGGCCCAGGTGCTTTTTGATGTGTCCATTGATCTGCATGCAGGCGAAGTCCATGCCCTTCTGGGTGAAAATGGTGCCGGCAAATCGACACTGGTCAAAATCCTGTCGGGCTATCACGAACCGACCGAGGGCGAGCTTGTTCTTGATGGCAAATCCATCAGCTTTGCCGATAGCGAGGCGGGTGAAGGGCACGGGGTTATCCTGATCCATCAGGAGCTTAACCTTGCCGAACAGCTGACCGTTGAAGAAAACATTTTCCTTGGTCGTGAAATCAAACGGGGCTGGTTCCTTGATAAAACCGCGATGCGGGCCGAAGCCAAAAAGCTTCTGGAACAGCTTCAATGCAATGTCGATCCGCGCACCCGCATTCGCGATCTTGCGGTTTCTGATCGCCAGATGGTCGAAATTGCCAAGGCGCTGAGCAAAAAGGCCGATATCCT
>CBIHMD010000136.1:0-6782 GCA_966210655.1 uncultured Thalassospira sp. | reverse complement strand
ATCAAGCGGTATGTAATCGTAGCCAAGGTCACGCGCGACCGCTTCATAGGTGATGCGACCTTCATGGACGTTCAGGCCCGCCGCCAGATGGGGATCATCCTGACAGGCTTTTTTCCAGCCCTTGTCGGCAAGGGCAAGGGTGAAGGGCAGGGTTGCGTTGTTGAGCGCAAAGGTCGATGTGCGGGCAACGGCGCCTGGCATGTTGGCAACGCAGTAATGCACCACGTCATCAACGATATAGGTCGGATCGGCATGGGTGGTGGCTTTGGATGTTTCAAAGCAGCCGCCCTGATCAATCGCGACATCGACAATCACCGAACTGGGCTTCATTTTTGAAAGCTGGTTCTTGTGGATCAGTTTCGGTGCTGCGGCACCCGGGATCAGGACCGCGCCGACAACCATGTCGGCATCATAGACCAGTGCCTCGGTGTCATCGATGGTGGCATATTGCGTTTTGATGCGCGGGCCAAACACATCGTCAATATAGGTCAGGCGTTTGACATTCTTGTCGAGAATGATGACATCCGCGCCCATGCCTGCGGCAATACGCGCGGCATTGGTGCCAACCACGCCACCGCCAATTACAACCACCTTGGCAGGGGCAACGCCGGGCACACCACCCAACAGCATGCCGCGTCCGCCATTGGCTCTTTGCAGGGCGGCGGCACCAACCTGTGGGGCCATGCGACCGGCAACTTCGGACATCGGTGCCAGCAACGGCAAACCACCATTTTTATCAGTGACGGTTTCATAGGCAATGGCCGTCACACCGGATTTGACCAGACCCGCGGTCTGTTCGGGATCGGGTGCCAGATGCAGATAGGTAAACAGAAGCTGCCCCTCGCGGAGCTGTTCGTATTCGACCTTTTGCGGTTCCTTGACCTTCACGACCATTTCGGATTTGGCAAAGATTTCCGCTGCGGTATCGACGATTTTTGCGCCAGCCGCGACATAATCATCGTTGCTGCAACCGATACCGGCACCGGCATTGGTTTCGATGATGACGTCATGCCCGTGTGCCGTTGCTTCACGCACGGAACTCGGGGTCAGGCCGACGCGATATTCATGGTTTTTGATTTCTTTCGGAATGCCAATAAGCATTGTTTCTCTCCCGGACAAACGTGGCAGAAATGACGGGTTTTCCCGTTTTTAGTTGTTCGTGCAGGATACCCGAAAATTGTGGCAATTTCCCTTCAATCATCGGTGAGTTTGGTGGTATTAATGCTATATAATTTTAAAAAACAAGCTCCAGACAGGGAGAATATTCGAAATGCAGATGGACGAACGTGACCGGATGATCCTGCGGCTGCTTCAGCGCGACGGCCGTATCAGCAACGCAGAACTGGCCGAAAAGGTCAATTTATCTGCCTCTGCCTGCTTGCGCCGAGTCAGGCTGCTTGAAGAAGCTGGTCTGATTGATCGTTACACGATGCTGCTTAACCCGTCCCGGATCGGTAAACCGGGCAACGCGTTCGTCAATATCTCGATTGCGCGGCAGACCCGCGAGGCGCTTGAAACCTTTGAAAAGGAAATCCAGTCGGTTCCCGAAGTCGTGGAATGTTACCTGCTGGCCGGGCAAAGCGACTATCTGGTGCATGTGGTTTACAGCAACACCGCCGACTATGAACGCATCCACAGCGAAGTTCTGACGCAGCTTCCCGGTGTTGAACGCGTTCAGACCATCATCACGCTGCGTGAAGTCAAACGCACGACCGAACTGCCGGTCTGATGCCCCGATGAAGTTCGCAGTCGCAGCGAATCAAATATGTACAGATTCGCGATTTTTGTTCGTAAGTACGTTTCTTGATTGAGGTGCAGTGACTGATGTTCAGCTAGTGCGCACTCAAAAAACACAGGCGAACTGTTTGTTACATCAAAGTTTCTTCGATTTTTTCTATCGAAAATGCCTGCGCGATTTGACTTTTGAATGAATTAATAGGCATTAATATAAGTTCAGGGAGAATGTTGGGGGAATAAGTCTCTATGGAAAACGAATGTCTTGTTCGTGCGCGTAGCCACGAGCAAAAGCTTAAACGTAGAAACGATATACTTGTCGCGGCCGAGGCACTTTACCTTGAGGGGGACGGGCAACTGCCATCGGCAGCCGAAGTCGCCAAAAAGGCAAGTCTGGCCAAAGGCACGCTGTATCTTTATTTTTCAAGCAAGGAAGCCCTTTTTCTGGAAGTCCTGCGCGGATTCCTGAAGGGGTGGTTTGAAAACAATCTTGAAGTGATTGAGCAGGAAGCGTTGCGGCGTCCCGAAGAACGGGATTCGGCACGCGTTGCACTGCAATTCGTGGAATATCTGGTCAAGCGGAAGCAGTTCCTGCATCTGGCATCCCTGTCACAAGGGGTTCTGGAACAGGGGACAGACGACGAAGCCGTGCTCAGCCATCGCAGATTTGTATCTTCGATGGTCAAGCGGACGGCCGATGCCCTGTCCGAGCTCTATGACATCACGCCGGAAGATGCCAACAAGCTGATGCGTACATCCTATGCACTGGTGATTGGCATGTG
The DNA here is from genome assembly GCA_966210655.1 of uncultured Thalassospira sp. Lineage (GTDB taxonomy): Bacteria > Pseudomonadota > Alphaproteobacteria > Rhodospirillales > Thalassospiraceae > Thalassospira. The sequence goes on along the minus strand of CBIHMD010000136.1, from coordinate 4,266 downwards.
GCAGATGTCACAAATTCCGGATCGTGTTGCTGAACTGATGCGCCAGAACGCGTTGGATAACCTGATTATCGATTTCAGTGTGGCAGCCGAAGAAGCCGTTGTGTCCTATTGGCGTGTTCTTGCGCCGGGTATGAAATGTCGTGAATTCCTGCGGCAGATGGCGGAACAGAATCAAGCCTGATTTCAGGTTTGTATTCGGATTTTCCATCCGGAACAAAAAAAGCAGCACCTGCAAAGGTGCTGCTTTTTTGTTTTGGGCGACATGGGATCAGTTGTCGATTGTCGCCTGATTCATGGATCGGGTACGCGCCCGTTCGGATCGCAGGATCAACAGGCTGGAAATCACAATCATCACCGATACGGCAAGGATGATCAGGGTTGCAAGAGCGTTGATTTCCGGCGAAACGCCAAGCCTTACCGAAGAGAAAACCTTCATCGGCAGTGTGGTGGAGCCCGGCCCGGCGACGAAGCTTGCAATCACCAGATCATCAAGCGACAGGGTGAAAGACAGCAACCACCCGGCCAGCAGGGCCGGCAGGATCATCGGCAGCGTAATGACAAAGAAAATCTTTGCCGGTTTTGCGCCAAGGTCCATTGCGGCTTCTTCGACCGAGGTATCCATACCCGCCAGTCGTGATTGCACGACAACCGCGACATAGGCCGCACAGAAGGTCGTATGCGCGATTACAATCGTGGTTACGCCACGCCCGGCTGGCCAGCCGATCAACTGTTCAAGGGTGACAAACAGCAACAGCAATGACAGGCCGGTGATCACTTCGGGCATCACAAGCGGGGCGGCAACCATACCCGAAAACAGGGTGCGGCTTTTGAATCGCCCGAAACGGGACATGACAAGCCCGGCCGGTGTTCCAACCGCAAGGGCAAGCGTTGCCGACATCACCCCGATCCGCAGGCTGTTCCAGGCGGCATCAATCATGCCGTCATTGGAAAACAGCGATACATACCATTTGAACGAGAAACCGGTCCAAACGGTGACGAGCTTCCCCTCGTTAAATGAATAGATGATCACGAGAAGGATCGGCACATACAGGAATGCGAACCCGAAGATCAGAGCACTGAGAAGGAAAGTCGAACGTTTAGCGGTCATTGCCCGTTTTCCTCCTGCTTGGTCTGGATATGCTGGAACCACATGATTGGCACGACAAGGAACAGAAGCATCGCAATCGCGACCGAGGATGCAATCGGCCAGTCACGGTTGGCAAAGAACTCGTTCCAAAGTGTCCGACCGATCATCAATGTGTTCGGCCCGCCCAGAAGTTCGGGGATAACAAACTCGCCCACCGACGGAATGAACACCAGAAGCGACCCGGCCAGAATACCGGGCATAGATAATGGCAGTGTCACTTTCATGAAGGCTTTCCACGGTCTACAGCCAAGGTCGAGCGCAGCCTCAATCAGGCTGACATCCATTTTTTCCAGCGTGGAATACAGTGGCAGGATCATGAAGGGCAGATAGGTATAGACAATGCCGATATAGACCGCGAATTCGGTCTGGCGCATGATCAATGGCTCGGAAATGATGCCAAGGTTCAGCAGCAGCGCATTGATAAGTCCCTCTCGGTCCAGAATGCCGATCCAGGCATAAACGCGAATCAAGAAGCTGGTCCAGAACGGCAGGATCACCATCATCAGCAAAACACTGCGAAGCGATCCCTGGGCGCGTGCAATGCCATAGGCCATCGGATAACCGATCAGAAGCGTGATCACGGTTGAAATCGCTGCAATCCGGATCGAATTCAGATAGGCCGAGATATAAAGGCTGTCGCTTAGAAGAAACAGGTAATTGCCGAAATTGATCGTGATATTGATGCCTTCATCAATCCACGTAAACAGCGCGCTATAGGGCGGTTGGGCATATTCGGCGGTGGCAAAGCTGATCTTGAGCACGATCAGGAACGGGATCAGGAAGAACAGCATCAGCCAGAGATAGGGCAGGCCGATCACCAGAACCCGGCCATGCTTGATCATCCAGCGATCATAACGTTGTTTAAGGGTTGGCTTGTCACTGCTCATTGGTTCAGAACCGAAGCAGCCCCGGCCTCCCACGTCACCCAAACGCGATCTTCCCACGTGTAACGCGGTTCGACATGGCGGCTGGAATTGGGTTCGGTGACCTTGATGCGGAAGCCGCTGTCAAGGCGCACGTGGTAAGTCGAAAGCCCGCCGAGATAACCGATTTCCTCGACTTTGCCCGACAGGCAGTTGTATTTTGTATCGGTCGGCTGTTCGGTCAGAAGGCGCAGGCGTTCCGGGCGGAGCGCGATCCAAAGCGTTGCGCCTTCGTGGCCCTGAACGGCGTGGTCGATATAGATTTCACCACCGGCATCGTCGGAATGGATGACTGCGTATTTTTCATCATCATCGACAAGCGTTCCTTCGATCAGATTGACCTGACCCAGGAAATTCGCGGTAAAGCGGCTGTTGGGATATTCATAAAGCTCGAACGGGGTGCCAAGCTGACGGATCACGCCTTCATTCATCACGGCAATGCGTGATGCCATGGTCATGGCTTCTTCCTGATCATGGGTCACCATGACAAAGGTGGTGCCGACCTTTTCCTGAATGTTGACCAGTTCGAACTGCGTCTGTTCACGAAGCTTTTTATCAAGCGCGCCCAGCGGTTCGTCGAGCAGCAGCACCTTGGGTTTTTTGACAAGGGATCGTGCCAGTGCAACACGCTGGCGCTGTCCGCCGGAAAGCTGATGGGGTTTGCGTTTGGCGAACTTGGTCATCTGCACAAGGGCCAGCATATCGGAAACCAGTGTGCGGATTTCCGATTTCGGTAATCCGTCCTGCTGCAGGCCAAAGGCCACATTCTGTTCAACCGTCATGTGCGGGAACAGGGCATAGGACTGGAACATCATGTTGGTAGGGCGTTCATAGGCCGGGACGCCTGCCATATCGACACCATCGATATAGATTTTGCCCGATGTCGGTTCCTCGAACCCGGCCAGCATGCGCAAAAGCGTTGTTTTGCCACAACCCGATCCGCCCAGAAGGGCAAACAGTTCATGCCGGTAAATATCAAGCGAGACATCGTCGACCGCATAAAAGTCGCCGAATTTCTTGGTCACATTCTCGAAACGGATAAACGGGACCGCATCGGGATTGTTCCAAGGCTGAGTTTTGTGCACATCTTCATGCGCTTTCTGCAAAGCCCCCTGCGACACCAAGCTTCTCCCCTTGTTTGTTGTCGAGATATACCCAAAACATCGGGCGACATGCCCGGTTGTTCTTTTCGGTCCGATGGTGCCTGACTTGCCGTCCGATGTTTTGGTTTTGCCTGATTAACAGGATGAAGCAATTCCACAATCTGTAAAGAGGGGTGTGCGATATTTTGAACATTTTGTGACTGATGCTGCGATAAATGGCGGAAAAATCAGCAGGGGTGTTCAGAAAATAGGCATTGTTGATCGTTATGTTTCTTACGGCTACCGGATCAGGCGGCTGGCATATTTCTGATCGGCATTACGAGTCACCCTGTCACACCCGTCACGAAAAAGGGGCGCTGCATCTGCGCAGCACCCCTTTGGATACGTCGTGGTAACCGGATCGGTTACTGACCGGTTTTAAGCTTGGTCCAAAGACGGGTACGGGTACGCAGTTCTTTTGAACCCGGCTCGATCTTGGAACGCAGGCGTTCTTTTACTTCCTGGGTCGGATAAACGCCCGGATCGGATTTCAGGCCTTCGTCGATGAATTCCATGGCAGCCTCGTTCGGGCTGGCATATTCGACATAGTTGGCAAGGTCGGCACCAACATCGGCACGCAGGATGTAATCAATGAATTTGTGTGCCAGATCCGGGTTCGGCGCATCGGCCGGGATCATCATCACATCAAACCAGATCAGTGTGCCTTCTTTCGGGATCACGTATTTGATCTCGTTGCCGTTACCGGCTTCTTCTGCGCGAAGGGCTGCCTGACCAACGTCACCCGACCAGCCGATAGATACGCAGACGTTACCATTGGCAAGGTCGTTGATATATTGCGAGCTGTGGAAATAGGTGATGTAGGGGCGGATTTTTTCAAGTTCCGCCATCGCGGCTTCGATATCCTCGGCCGACTGTTTGGAATCCGGCTTATCAAGATAGAAGTTCACCAGCGGCACGATCTCGCCCGGATCGTCCAGCATGGTCAGGCCGCATTTCGACAGTTTTTCGGCATATTGCGGGTCGAAAACCAGCGCCCAGCTATCGAGCGGTGCATCGTCGCCCAGAACTTCCTGAACCTTGGCAACGTTATAGC
>CBIHMD010000135.1:0-6856 GCA_966210655.1 uncultured Thalassospira sp. | reverse complement strand
TCGCGTCCCAGTGGTCGATGAATTACCTTAGTGTTCTGTTCCCGGCGGTATTGGCGGGAATATTGGCCCGAAATTTGGAAATCCGGGTTTGGGAGGGGGATGTCGAACTTTTGCATGATGACGCCCGGCCTGTGGCATTGAAGGTCATGGAACGGCTTCCGTCATTGTCACCCGACCAGATGGCAGGCTATTGGGAGCGCGTGTTCAACGACCATCTGGACCCGCTGTTTGCGACGATTTCTGCATGGGGTGGTGTATCGACCAAGGTGTTGTGGGGGAACGTCATTGCGGTTTGGGACGGGGCGTTTGACAGATTGCGCGATGCGCTGGACCCCGAAACCTTTTCCAAGGCCCATCAATGGATGGAGACGCCGGTTGTTGCCGATGGCCGGTTAAAGCTTAGAAGCTTGCAGCGTGTTGTTGCTTCGCCTGTCCCGGATATTTGTTCAAGCATCCCGTTAAGGAAGCATTGCTGCCTGCATTATCTGCTTCATACGCAGGTTGCTGGAAAGCCGGAAGTTCTATGCGAAGCATGTCCACGATTGCACAGGCAGCCGTTGGCGGCACAGGAAAGCTATCTGCGTTCCATTTACCTTGAACATGGCTGAGTTGAGGTGCGATTTATCGGGCCGGTCTAGGTGGTATGTGTCTGCATATTCTATGTGCCTGTGTTTGGGAAAACTAATTCACTGAAAATACGTGTTTATTTTGGCGAATAATAACTATTGTCATTTGCAATTCGTCGTGCTTAATCGTTCCCGACAGATGTTTAAGGGAGCGGAGGAAGGCGGGAAACGGGCAGTATGAACCTTCTGACTTCTCTACCGCAAAGCTTGAAAAAAAAGTGGTTATGAATGGGAAGCAAGGTAATGCACGTTTTCAGTAAAAACTCTTTGGTGCTGGCGGTGGCGTCCAGCGCGCTGGGTATCACGCCGGCATTTGCGGACGAGGAAGTGCCGCAGGAAGTTCTTCAGCTAGAAGAAGTCATCGTTACAGGGGAAAAAATCCAACGCAGTCAGGACAGAACGCTGTCGAGTGTTGCGGTTAGCACCAGCGAAGATATCCGCAAAGAAGGAGCGAAGACCCTTCAGGACGTGCTGAGTGGAACGCCTGGTGTTTATACTCAGTCCGGTAACGAAAACTGGGGTATTCGTGGTGTTCCGATTCAGGGGTTTGACGAACAGGGGGCAGCCGCCCTTAACGGTGCGATTTCGGTTTATGTTGACGATGCGGTCCAAAGCAACCGTTTGCTTACGGCCAATCCGCTCTCGGTCTGGGATGTTGAGCAGGTTGAAGTTTATCGCGGAGCGCAATCGACCACACAGGGGCGTAACTCGCTTGCCGGTGCGGTGGTGATGAAAACCAAAGACCCGACATTTACCCCGGAATTTGCGGTTCAGGGAAATCTTGGCCGCTATGGTGAAAAGGGTTCATCGGCACTTGCCAATGGTGCACTGATTGAAGACAGGTTGGCGGGACGGTTGGCCGTCGATTATCAAACCGAGGATGGATACATCAATAACCCGACATTGGGTGAGGATGCCAATCCTTTGCGGTCGGCCAATGTGCGTGGGAAGCTATTGTTCCTGCCGTCAGATGATGTCGATGTGTTGCTGACTTTTTCGCATAATGATCAGCGTGCCGGACTTAATGCGGTTGATGCGAATGGTGGTGTGCCTGATTACTTCAATGTGTACGAAAATACCGAAACCTATCACAAGTTCGATCAGAATGCGGTAACGGGTAAGCTCGACTGGTATCTGGATGACGAATGGACCCTGACCAGCATCAGTTCGGCGACATTTGTTGATTATAATGGAGCTCTTGACTTCGATGGGGGCCCAACCACGACACAGGCAGCCTTGCGTAATCACGAACAGACCCTTGCCAGTCAGGAAGTCCGGCTTGGTTATGATTATGAACAGCTGACCGGCTTCTTTGGTGCCTATCTTGGTCGGACGACCAGCGATATTGACGACAAGCTTGCCGTAAGCGGGACAACTGTTATGAATGAAAAGGGCAAAGTTGAAATCGACAGTTATGCGCTGTTTGGCGAGGCTAACTGGGAGTTCGTTAATGACTGGACCCTGATTACCGGGCTCCGCTGGGACCATGAAGAAAACCACACGCGGATCGATTATACGATTGATACGCTTAATCTGGCGACAGATTCTTCGGCCAACGAAAATGTCAGTTCCAGCGTTTTGCTGCCGAAACTGGGTCTAAGTTACGATGTGACGGAAAACCATCTTGTCGGTGTCACATGGCAACGCGGTTATCGCAGTGGGGGGGTGAACCTTAGAGCACTTGCCTTGCATACGCCTTATGACCCGGAATTTACCGATACTTATGAATTGGCATGGCGTGGTAACTGGTTGAACCGGCGTTTGCGGACCAATGCCAATATTTATTACACCGACTGGACCGATCAGCAGGTTACGTTCCGTGATGCCAGTGACAATCGTCAGGTGGCCAATGCGGCAGACAGCCGGATGGCCGGGGCGGAGCTTTCGGCACAGTATCTGGTGACATCGCAGCTTTCAGTGCATGCCGGTGCGTCTTACAGTGATACGAAATACAATTCCTTTGTATCGGATGGTGTTGATTATAGCGGCCACGAATTCATGTTTGCGCCGAAATATCAGGCGTCCGTCGGGGCCAATTACACCTTTGATAACGGTCTTATGATCGGGACCAATGTTATCTATCAGGATGACAGCATTTCCAACTTTGTCACCAGCGGTTCCCAGGTCACCGGTGAACGGCGCAGTGATGCCGTGACGCTTGTGAACCTAAATGCGGAATATGCGATCGGGAGCATGACATTCACAGGTTATGTAAAAAACCTGTTTAACGAGCGTTATGTAACAGCCAATCAGAGCGACACCGGTGTGGATGTCGGTGCACCTTTGACCTTTGGTGTGGCAGCGCGTTACGCGTTCTAGGGCATCGTGCGGCGATGGCGTAATCGCCAAAAGGTTGCAGATTTTATCGGGCGGGAACATTGGTTTTCCGCCCGGTTTCTTTTTACGTGAGCAAGTAACTTTGGGGAATGCGACCAACAGTTTTGCTTTTCATCTTCTGCTGATCTAATCTTCGAAAAAATAAAAACAAAATGACCGAACGAGATCGGCGGAGGAATGTTTATGAGATCGACTGCAATGGGTGCGCCGGATTTGGCGACACCTTCGCCCGTGTCACAGTCTGATAGTAAACCGGGGCCGGAATTCGGGCCGTGGCTGGAAAAGGCATCTATCCTGATCGTTGATGACGAGCCGGGGATGCGCAACTTCCTTGTGCGCACATTGGGGCCACGCGCGAAACGGGTCGAGGAAGCCGCCGACTGCGAAGAAGCGAGTAGATTGCTTGATCAGCATCATTTCGATGTCGTGATCCTTGATAACATCATGCCGGGGCAAAGTGGTGTTGAATGGCTGACCGAGCAACGCGAAATCGGCTTCTTTTCCGACGCGATCCTGATGACGGCCTATGCCGATCTTGATACCGCGATCAAGGCGCTTCGTGCCGGTGCGGTTGATTTTGTCCTGAAACCTTTCCGGTCCAATCAGATATTGAACGCGGTGGCCCGCTGTCTGGATCGTATGCGGTTGCGGCGCGAAAACTATGTATTGCGTCATGAATTGCGCGCCAGGTCGGACCATTTTCTGCTGCGGGACAAGCTGATCGGTTATTCCCCGCAAATTCAGGAAGTTCGAGATACGATTTCGCGTGTCGCACCGCTTCCGACATCGATCCTGATTTCAGGCGGAAGCGGGACGGGCAAGGAAGTCACGGCACGTTCGCTGCATGCCCTGTCTGATCGGGCGGAAAAGCCGTTTGTTCCGGTCAACTGCGCGGCTATCCCGTCGGAAATGATCGAAGCCGAATTGTTCGGGCATCTGAAAGGTGCCTTTACCGGCGCGCAAGCCGCACGCGACGGGCTTTTCATGCATGCGCAGGGCGGCACCCTGTTTCTGGATGAAGTGGGCGAGCTGTCGCTTGCAACCCAAAGTAAGCTTTTGCGCGCTGTTGAAAGCCGCCGTATTCGTCCGGTCGGATCGGAGCGCGAGGCCCCCGTCGATTTGCGATTTATCTTTGCGACCAATGCCGATCTTGAAGCCGAAGTCGAGGCCGGGCGGTTTCGCGCTGATCTGTTTTATCGCATTAATGTCATGCATATCCATATACCGCCCCTGCACGAGCGCGGCGATGATGTGCTTGAGCTTGCGGCCCTGTTCATGAACAAGCTTTCCAGACAATTGGGTATGCCGCCGGTTAAGATTGATCCGGCGGTGCGCGCGGCACTGACCCGTTACGACTGGCCGGGCAATGTGCGCGAATTGCGCAACCTGATTGAACGGACCCTGATCCTTGGCCGGTTTCCGCCGGAGTTCCGTGATGCGCAATCTGGGAGAGAGGACCAGAACGATCACGATGAAACGCTTGAAGAAATGGAACGCCGTCACATCATGGCGATGTTGCACAAGACCGAAGGAAACCGGAACGAGGCCGCGCGTCGCCTTGGAATATCGCGCAAGACGATTGATCGCAAATGCGCGGGCTGGGCCGATTGATGCAGTGGCCGGGCCGCCGCACCAAACGTACCCGGTCTGTCCGGTTCAAGTTGCTGGCAATCGCGTTGTTGCCGACACTGGTCATCCTGCCGCTATTGCTAGGCGTGATGATGTTGCGCTGGAACAGCAAGTTTGACGCGCTTCTGACATCGAAGGTCAATGGCGACCTGACGATTGCCCATCAGTATTTCACACATATCCTTGAAACCACCGGCGAACAGATCGAGGCGCTTGGCCAATCGGTGACATTTCGCGATGCTCTGGCATCGGGGGACCGGACGCGCATTGATGATCTGCTGATGGCAAAGCGTGAGGAGCTTGGCCTTGATTTCCTGTATATCGCCAATCGGCAGGGACTTGTTTCAGGCGCGGCCCCCCGGCATGCCACCCCGCGCCTTGATGCTGACTGGCCGGTGATTTCAACGGCCCTTTCGGGGGCGTCCCTGACGGGGGTGGATATATTTGATAATGCCGATCTGGCGGCGATTTCGCCCAGTCTGGCGGCGCGTGCACGGCTTGATCTGGTGCCGACACCCAATGCGGTGCCAACCACGCGCGATGCGGAAACGCGCGGCATGGTGGTGCATTCGGCAAGCCACGTATCCCTGCCGATGATTGGGGCAGAGGGGATAGACGGTGCGCTGGTTGGCGGCTTATTGTTGAACCAGAACCTTGTCTTTATCGATACGATCAATGATCTGGTTTACCGCAAAGGTAGCCTTCCCGAAGGCAGTCAGGGCACGGCAACCCTGTTTCTTGATGATGTGCGGATCAGTACCAATGTACGGCTGTTTGAAGGGCGGCGTGCCCTTGGTACCCGCGTTTCCGCGGCTGTCCGCCAGAATGTTTTAACGGACGGGAAGGTCTGGCTTGATAGCGCCTTTGTCGTCAATGACTGGTATATCTCGGCCTACGAGCCGATTACTGACAGTTTTGGCAAGCGGGTCGGGATGCTGTATGTCGGTTTTCTTGAAGCGCCGTTTGCCCAGACGAAATATGAAAGCCTGCTGATCATCATCGCGGCGTTTCTGTTTGTGGCGACGTTAAGCGTGCCGATCTTCCTGCGATGGGCGCGTGGCATCTTCAAACCGCTGGAACGGATGACCCATACGATTGCCCGGGTCGAAAGCGGTGATTTCAGCGCCCGAACCAACATCAATCAGGTGCAGGACGAAATATCGCTGGTGGCCGAACATCTTGATGATCTGCTTGATCAGGTGCAGGAACGTGACAAACGTTTGCGGGCCTGGAACGAGGAACTGAATGCGCGGGTCGATGCGCGCACCAGCGAGTTGCGTGAAGCAAATCGGCAACTTGAAGCCACGACCAAGCAATTGATCATGTCGGAAAAACTGGCTGCGATTGGCGAAATTACCGCCGGGGTAGCGCATGAAATCAACAATCCGGTGGCCGTCCTTCAGGGTAATCTGGATGTGGTGCGCGATTTGCTTGGCGAAAATGTGCGGCTTGCCGACACCGAATTCCGCCTGATCGATGAACAGGTCAGTCGCATCAATCTGATCGTCACCAAGCTTCTGCAATTTGCCAAACCCGAAGAATATGCAGGTTTTGTCGAACGCCATTCACCCGGCGAGGTGATTGACGATTGCCTGCCGTTGGTGCAGCACCTTCTGAACAAGGCCGATATCGAAATTGTGCGCGAAAGCCGCGCAACGCGACTTATCCTGATGAACCGGACGGAATTGCAGCAGGTACTGGTCAACCTGATGGTCAATGCCCTGCACGCCATGCCCGATAGCGGAACCCTGACGCTGATTGATGAGGATGCCGAAAGAAAAGGGAAACCGGGCATTAAGATTACTGTACGTGATACCGGCACGGGGATGACGCCGACAATTCTGGGGCGGATTTTCGATCCGTTCTATACCACCAAGCGCCGGGAAGGCACCGGGTTGGGGCTTTCGATCAGCAAAACCCTGATTGATAGACAGGGCGGAACAATGGATGTGGAAAGTCAATCGGGCAGGGGGACCGTGTTTGCCATATGGTTGCCCGAGGCTGACTGATATTCATTTCAAAAGTTGGACATTTTGTCCCGATATTGCATTGCACAGTAAAAAATTGTTGGACATTTTGTCCATGAGCGTGCGCCGCAGCAATCAAATCATCCTTCAAAAACTTTCAGAAATTAAGGTAACTGGCTGAATGGCATAGCGATTGCGATGGTGTGTTTTCCGGTTCTTACCGATATGGCCATGCAGCATTCATCCAAAAACGGGGGGATGGGGCCGCCGGATGAACAAATACCGGGAGGAAAAACA
>CBIHMD010000134.1:0-6902 GCA_966210655.1 uncultured Thalassospira sp. | reverse complement strand
AACTTGATCTGCGCGTTAACCGCCTTCAGGGAACGGTTGAAGACGCGATCAAATCGCTTGAAGCCGATGGCATCCATAATATTGAAAAAACGCCTTATGCGCCCAATGGCCTGCGTTTGCCGCTTGGTGTCAATATGCTGGTCACGGCGGCCTACAAGGATGGCCTGATCGAAATTCAGGACGAAGCATCGCAAATTTGCGTGCGTCTTGTCGATGCCAAGCCCGGAATGCATATCCTTGATATGTGTGCGGGCGGTGGCGGTAAGACGCTTGGCATGGCATCAGACATGCGCGGCAAGGGCCGTATCCTTGCCTGCGATACCCATGGCGGTCGTCTGGATAATTCGCGCAAACGTGCCAAACGTGCCGGTGCCGGTGACTGCATCCAGCAGCGCATCATCGCCGATGAACGCGATAGCTGGCTTCGCAATAAATCCGGTTTCTTTGATCGCGTTCTGCTTGATGTTCCCTGTTCGGGGCTTGGCACTCTGCGCCGGAACCCGGCGCTGCGCTGGCGTATTGGGCAGCGCGACATTCGCACCCTGATGGCAAACCAAAGCAAGATTTTAAAGGCCGGTGCCGCAAAGGTCACAAAAGGCGGGCGTCTGATCTACGCGACCTGTTCGATCATGCCCGAAGAAAACGAACGTCTGATCGAAACCTTCATGCGTGATCGCAAGGATTTCAAACCGGTTCCGATCAGTGAAATCTGGCCTGACGCACCAAAATCGGTTCCGGTGCCCGGTGGCAGGGACAAGCCGTGGCTTCGCCTGTCGCCGAATGCGCACGGTACGGATGGCTTCTTTGTTGCGGTATTTGAACGCACAGCCAAAGGCAAGGTGAAATAATGACAATGGCGGCCATGGTCATCGCAAACAACCCGATGTCCGATGCCGCCCTTGGTCTGCTCGCAAGCTGCGAAACTCTGGCAAGAAAAATGGCCCTGTCCCGAATGGGGGCAGGGCCAAGTCTTTTCACAAGTGCATTTTACCGTGAACGCTATGTGAAGACTGGATCTTCCACAGATTGCCCGGTCGGTTTCTTATTCGACTTTGGGCGTTGCTTCACCGCCGGTGGTGCCGCCATCATCCTGAGGCATCAATTCCGTCGGGCCGCTATCTTCGCCAGCACTGCCATCAAGACCCTTCATGCCCGGAACTTCCTGATCCGTCCCTTCCGGCATGGCACCTTTGGGGGCTTCACCGGTTTCGGCCGCAGGCGCATCCGGTGCCGGGGTCATGGTATCGCTTTTTTCAGTACCGTTTTCGGTCCCGAACATCGACGCCGGGTTATTGCTCTCGGACTGGGTCATCGCAATGGCCGTTGCCGCTCCAGCGACCAGAAGAAGGCCAGCGACGGCAAGCGCGATTTTACTGCCTTTGTTCTGTGTCATTTGTCTGTGTCCCTTTGCATGGTCAAACTTGATTTGCTCATGATTTCTAATTCTGTCGGACGCGGTTATCTCCGTGCTCCGTTGGAAACCAAGTTACAGACGCATTGCGCAGGAAAAAGGGACCAATTGTGCTCTTTTCGGGGGCGTTCCGGCAGGAAAAGGCCGCAATTGTCCCCAAATGCCGGAATTCGGCATCAGAATTTCATGAATGCATCCCAAGGTAACCGTTTGCGCCGGGTTGCCGAGACGGATGGTTTGGCGTATGTACGGCGCAACCCCATACTCGACGGAGATACGGCCCGATGACAGATCGCGTGCTGATTATTGATTTTGGATCGCAGGTCACCCAGCTGATTGCACGCCGCGTGCGCGAAAGCGGTGTCTATAGCGAAATTCACCCCTTCAACAATGTCTCGGATGCTTTCCTTGACGAATACGCGCCCAAGGCCGTGATCCTGTCTGGTGGCCCGGCATCGGTCCATTGGGACAAGGCACCCTCGGCCCCGGCAAAGGTTTTTGAACTTGGCGTGCCGGTGCTTTGCATCTGCTATGGTCAGCAGACCATGGTCAACCAGCTTGGCGGCAAGGTCGCAACGTCCGATCACCGCGAATTCGGTCGTGCCTTTGTCGATGTGATCGAAGACTGCGCGCTGTTCACCGGCATCTGGGCCGAAGGTGCACGCGAACAGGTCTGGATGAGCCACGGCGACCGCGTCGATGCCCTTCCTGACGGGTTCCGCGTTGTTGGCAAATCCGAAGGCGCACCGTTTGCCGCCATCGCCAATGACGACAAGAAATTCTATGCCGTGCAGTTCCACCCTGAAGTGGTCCACACCCCGCATGGCGCGCAGCTGCTTAAGAACTTCACGCATGGTGTTGCCGGTTGCTCTGGCGACTGGACGATGAACGCCTATAAAGACGACGCCATTGCCAAAATCCGCAAGCAGGTCGGTGATGGCAAGGTCATTTGTGGTCTTTCGGGTGGTGTTGACAGCTCCGTCACCGCGGTTCTGATCCACGAAGCAATTGGCGATCAGCTGACCTGTGTGTTCGTTGATCATGGTTTCATGCGCTCGGGCGAGGCCGATCAGGTCGTCAACCTGTTCCGTGACCATTACAACATTCCGCTGGTCCATGTTGATGCGTCCGAAACCTTCATTGGTGCGATCGAAGGAGAAATCGATCCGGAAACCAAACGCAAAAACATTGGCCGCCTGTTCATCGAAGTGTTCGAGGAAGAGGCCAAGAAAATCGGCGGTGCCGACTTCCTGGCACAGGGGACCCTTTACCCGGACGTCATCGAAAGCGTGTCTTTCACCGGCGGCCCGTCGGTCACTATCAAGTCACACCATAATGTTGGCGGCCTTCCGGAACGCATGAACATGCAACTGGTCGAACCGCTGCGCGAATTGTTCAAGGACGAAGTCCGCGACCTTGGCCGTGAACTGGGTCTGCCCGACAGCTTTGTTGGTCGTCATCCGTTCCCCGGGCCGGGCCTCGCCATCCGCATCCCCGGCCAGCCGATCACGCGTGAAAAGCTCGATATCCTGCGCAAGGCCGATGCGATCTATCTCGAAGAAATCCGCAATGCCGGTCTCTATGACGCCATCTGGCAGGCCTTCGCGGTGCTGCTGCCGGTCCGTACTGTTGGCGTGATGGGCGATGGTCGTACCTATGACTATGCCTGTGCGCTGCGCGCTGTCACCTCGACCGACGGCATGACCGCCGACTTCTTCGCCTTCCCGCCGGAACTCCTTGGCCGCATCGCCAACCGGATCATCAACGAGGTCAACGGCATCAACCGTGTCACCTACGACTACACCTCGAAACCACCGGGAACGATTGAGTGGGAATAAGCTTTCCGGTTATCGGAAACAACAAACGGCGCGTCCATTGGGCGCGCCGTTTTGTTTGGGGCTGTTCTAATAACCCGGCCCATCCGACCCGCAATCCCCCGTCGAATTGCACGCATTCGATAAAACCTGCTGAACGCTGCGCTGCCAGTTAAAGGTCAGGCAGGAAGATAGCGACAGGGTCGCGACTATTGTGTCGATAAGGGCAAGGTGGCGCATGGTGGCCCCCGTTTCCTTCGGATGGTTCAAGTCAGTATCAGACGACGACATTGTACCAGAACCTAGTCGCAATGTCGTCGGCACAGGGTTTTAGGGGCGAAGCCTGTAATCAGATCTTTTTGACAAATTCAGATTTAAGCTTCATCGGGCCAAATCCGTCGATCTTGCAATCGATATTGTGGTCGCCTTCGACAAGGCGGATATTCTTGACCTTGGTGCCGACCTTAAGAGGTTGTGACGTACCCTTGACCTTCAGATCCTTGATGATCGAAACCGTATCGCCATCGGCAAGGATATTGCCATTGGCATCCTTGTATTCGGTTTCGTCTCCGCCTGTTGCGGTTTGCTGCGACCATTCATGGGCGCATTCCGGGCAAATCAGCAATTCGCCATCTTCGTAGGTATAGGGCGACTGGCATTTCGGGCAGGGGGGCAGCGTGTTCACGGCAAATCCTTGGGTAAAAGCTTGATAAAGACCCACCCGTTCCGGTTTGGCCGCCTATCTCGTAACGCCCGAATTCCCGATTGTCGAGAGGTTGCGCCGATATTAGGTCCCAAATAATTGCGCGGCAAAGATCAGCATCGCAAACAGGCTGACAAAATAGGAAATTGATCGCACGCCATTGATCCTTGGAAGGCGTGTGATCCCGGCAAAATAGAACCCGGCATGAGCAAGGCGGGCGATGGTAAAGACAACCGCACAGGTCGTGGTGACTGTGTTTGAGATACCGATGGCGTGCGCGACCAGAACGATGATCGCAAACGGCACCAGATTTTCCAGATGGTTCTGATGGGCCCGCAGGCCGCGCGCGGCCAAGCCCTGCCGTTCGGGCAGATTATCACGATTGCCCATCAGGCGTTTGCCGCCAACCTGCCTGCCATAGGACCAGTTGT
Source organism: uncultured Thalassospira sp. (assembly GCA_966210655.1). Lineage (GTDB taxonomy): Bacteria > Pseudomonadota > Alphaproteobacteria > Rhodospirillales > Thalassospiraceae > Thalassospira. The sequence goes on along the minus strand of CBIHMD010000134.1, from coordinate 2,543 downwards.
AAACCCACGGGAACGCAAGGCAGAAAAGAGCATTGAGGACGAGAAGGGCGAGTTCGATTGGCAAGGAAATACCTTTGAGTGATGGTGTTTCCCTGCCATACGCAGGAAGAAGGGAAAGCGATCACACCTTTGCGCAATGAAGTTTGCACATTCAGCCAAAGGTGATCGCCTGAATTCTTATTCTTCGGCAGCCTTGCGCAACGCCGGAAGCCCGACACCAGCCGTTTCAAACCCGCCGTCGGCCGCGATCACCTGACCGGTAACGTAACTCGCCTTGTCGGAGCATAGAAACGCAATCACTTCGGCGATTTCGCGTTCGCTGCCATACCGGCCAAGCGGCATGGCATCAAGATAGGCCGATATGATTTCCGGCGAATGAACCGCCATGGCAAGCTTGGTTTTGACCGGGCCGGGGCAGACGCAATTGGCCCGAACACCAAAATCGCCAAGCTCGATCGCCTGCTGTTTGGTCATGTGAATGACGGCTGCCTTCGATGTGCCATAGGCAACCCGAAGGGTCGATGCCCGAAGTCCTGAAATCGAGCCGATATTGACAATCGCACCCTTGGTCTGCTTGAGCGCCGGAATGGCCGCCTGCGAAACAAGAAATGTCCCGTCAAGGTTGGTTTCCATGATCCGGCGCCACGCGCTAAAATCGGTTTCGTCAATTGGCAGGAAATCCGCAACCCCGGCATTATTGACAACCGCATCAATCCGGTCGAATTCGGTCAGGATTTCGTCGATCATCAAGTCGACCTGTTCGGGGATCGAGATGTCATATTCAAATGCCTTGGCATTGGCGATATCGCGTGATGCCGTTCGAAGTTCATCACCATCACGGTCAATCATCGCAACCCGCCAGCCGAGTTCGACAAAAAGATGTGTGATGGCAAGCCCGATACCGCGCGCAGCCCCGGTCACGAGGGCAACCTTGTTTTCCATTCCCTGCTTCCCCTGATCGCAGCCATAAAGCGGGCTGCCTTGTTTTTAATGAAGGACCGGGCCGCATAACGCACCTGTTCCGATCAGAAGAGCTTACAGATCGTTGGCGACGAATTCCAGAAGATCGCCGAAAGCTTTTCGGGTGAACCGCTTGCGGTCGAAAAATGGACAAAAAAATGCAGCCGGAGCGGTTGAGTGCCCGGCTGCAGAAGGAAAGGCGGAGAGGGGAGTTCCCCGCCTTGGGAGGAAGAGGGAGACGAAAAAGTCTGGTGCATCCAGCGCGGCGTCTTCATTGCCGTTTGGAAGAGATCATGGCATCCCACGCTTCCTGCAAACGATGGTTGGCTTCACGAAAACGTTGCAGGGCTTCTTGCGGAACATTACCACTATGGTCCTTGATCTCGCTCCAGGCGGCATCCATGTCATCCCAAGCCTGAACAACTTCGCTTGGAAGTTTTTCGAGGCCGTCTTCGGATTCCCTGCAATGGGCTGCAAGGCCGAATTCCCAATCCTTGAATTCCTGATGGAGCTTTGCATGCTCCGGAATGGGGCGGGCTGTCATGGGAGCCTCCTTTTGCTTTTCCAGACAGCTTCAATCTGGCGCGGAATCATGTCATCGATTTGCAATGAAAAGGCGATTTTGGGGCATTCCCCTTTGGGGGCTCTTAACCCTTGCTACCCGTTATCTTATTCCATGCATTTTCAAGCTTCTCGGTCGCTTTGTGGAACTGTTCCGCCGTCGCGTTGCTTGCGGCATCGCCTTCGGTCTTAAGCTTTTCCCATGCCTCATTCATCTCGTTATAGGGGCCGGTAATCTCTTTGGGCAGATTTCCGACCTGCATGTCGTTCTTCGCACAGTAACCGGCCACATTCCGTTCCCAACTGTCACGGGACTGGCGCAGATTGAAAATGTCGAGTGCTGTTTGCTCTTGCATCGGTGCGTCTCCTTGCTCTGGTTGGCACTTTCGATGGTGTGTCATACCTGTAACGTTCTCTGTCGGGCGGAGTTCCATGCGTACAAACATCAAGTCCCCTTGCCAAGTGAAGCTGGGCATGGAAAATAGGGGGATGTCACAAAGCAAAACGAAATCCCGCAAGGTCGAAATTGCCCCGGCGCGTCCCGTGATCGTCGGGGCCGAAAACGGCGACGATTGTCAGGAATGTGACACCGCCGCACGTCTTGGCCTTTCCACCGAACAGGGCGAAGCCGTAACGCGTGTTGCGTCGCGTGCGACCGGTCATAACCTGTCGCTTCCTGATATCGAGGCAGCGGCAAAAATCTTTGCGCTTCTGGGGGATGCCGGGCGGCTGCAGCTTGTTCTGCGCTGCATGGAAAAACCGCAAACCGTTGGCGAACTGGCCGAGGCATCGGGCATGTCGCAATCCCTGACCAGCCATCATCTGCGTCAATTGCGCGATCAGCGCATTCTGGCATCGGAACGAAACGGGCGTCATATCTTCTATCAGATTGATGACGAACATATTTCCCGTGTTGTTCGCGATGTCTTTGCCCATGTGACCCACGACTGAAATACGTCTTTTGCGTTGTCGTGAAATTGCCACATGCGACGAATGAACCAGCGTCGCGTCCGGTTTTCACA
>CBIHMD010000133.1:0-6912 GCA_966210655.1 uncultured Thalassospira sp. | reverse complement strand
GTCCATCGGTGGAGAGCGCAACCCAAAACTGCTTGGCCGCGAACATTGGGAATCCTTTGCATCCGATATCAATATCAGTCCGAAACTGGTGATCGACGAACTTGCAACACTCGCCAGCCTGATCGAAAAAGCGGCAACCAAACTGCGCCAAGCCACGCGTGGAACAATTGCAGATACAAGCCTGCTTGATCTCGCCCTGAAAGACATTAGATCGCGCTGCCAGAGCCATTAAGTGACACCGAACGGTATCATTTACTTGATTTCAGGATAAATGATACCGTTCGGTAACAAAATCACCCCAAATACCGTCCCAAATGCTCCACCAGCATCCGGATTTTCGGGCTAAGATGCCGATTGGTCGGGTAAAGCGCCCAGATGCCTTCATCGGTCGGCTGGAATTTGGACAGGACCGGGATCAGATCACCACTGGCGATCCACGGATCGACGTAATAATCCGGCAACTGGACGATGCCGATGCCCTTTAGCGCCGCATCCAAAAGCGCCTGCCCGCTATTGGCGTGGATCGAGCCATGAATGCGGATGGTGCGTTCCCGGCCGTCTTCTTCAAACCGCCAGTAATCCAGCGTCCCGACAAGGCAGTTATGGCGCGCAAGCTCCGAAAGCGAATGCGGCTCCCCACGTTTGGAAAGATAGGCAGGCGACGCACAGGCATATAGGCGGCGGGTTGAAAGCTGCTGGCTCATCAAACTGCCGGTCGTGCCATCCAGCCGCCCAAGCCGGATCGCCATGTCATAGCCTTCCAGCACCAGATCAAGTTTCTGGTTGGTAAAGCGGCACTGGACTTCAAGTTCCGGATAGCGGGCGACGAAATCATTGACCAGCGGCGCAATCACGGTTTCGCCGTAAGTGGTGGGCGCGGTCAGTTTAAGCTTGCCGCGCGGCACCTGTGTCAGGGTGCCGATTGCGCGTTCCGCATCCTGCAAGCCATCCAGCAATTGTCGGCAATGCTGGTAATAAACCTGCCCGGCTTCGGTCGCACTCACCTTGCGCGTGGTGCGGTAAAAAAGCTGCACGCCAAGCTTTTCTTCCAACGCGGTGATCTGGCGGCTGACCTGTGCCACGGAAATGCCAAGCTGCTTGGCCGCCGCCGTAAAGCTTTTGCGTTCCGTCACGGCGACGAATTCGCTGATCCCGTCCCACGCATTCATTATTACATCACCGTAAAAGTCATTTACCGAAATACTGGATTATCAGATCAGGGGAAATAAATACACTGTTGGCAGTAAATCATTCAAGCCGGAGGAGCGACATGAGCGCCCAAACCATTACCTGCAAAGCCGCCATTGCCTGGGAAGCGGGCAAGCCGCTATCGATTGAAGAAGTTCAGGTCGCCCCGCCCAAGGCTGGCGAAGTCCGTGTGCGCATCGTTGCCACTGGCGTTTGCCACACCGTTGCCTTTACCCTGTCGGGCGACGACCCCGAAGGCATTTTCCCCGCCATCCTTGGCCATGAAGGCGGCGGGATTGTTGAATCAATCGGCGAAGGTGTTACCAGCGTTGCGGTCGGCGATCATGTGATCCCGCTTTACACCCCGGAATGCGGCGAATGCAAATTCTGCAAATCGGGCAAAACCAACCTGTGCCAGAAAATCCGCGCCACCCAGGGCAAGGGCCTTATGCCCGATGGCACCACACGTTTCTCGCAGAATGGTAAGCCGATCTATCATTATATGGGTTGCTCGACCTTCTCGGAATATACGGTTCTGCCGGAAATTTCGATTGCCAAGGTCAACAAATCCGCCCCGCTTGAAGAAGTCTGCCTGCTGGGTTGCGGTGTCACCACCGGCATGGGGGCCGCCACCAACGCCGCCAAGGTCAAACCGGGCGATAGTGTTGCGATTTTCGGTCTGGGCGGCATTGGTCTTTCGGCCATCATCGGCTGCAAAATGGCGGGCGCCAGCCGTATCATCGCCATTGATATCAACGAAAAGAAATTCGAACTCGCCAAACAGCTTGGCGCGACCGACACCATCAACCCGCAAAAATTCGACAAACCGATTCAGGAAGTCATCGTTGATATGACCGCTGGCGGCGTTGAATACAGCTTTGAATGCATCGGCAATGTCAATGTGATGCGATCCGCCCTTGAATGCTGCCACAAGGGTTGGGGGGAGTCGGTGATTATCGGCGTCGCCGGTGCCGGTCAGGAAATCTCCACCCGTCCGTTCCAGCTTGTCACCGGGCGCGTCTGGCGCGGCACCGCCTTTGGCGGGGTCAAGGGCCGGTCGGAACTGCCCGATTATGTCGAACGCTACCTTAAGGGTGAATTCAAACTGTCCGATTTCATCACCCACACCATGAAGCTTGAAGACATCAACGAAGCTTTCGACCTGATGCATGAAGGCGAAAGCATCCGTTCGGTCATCCACTATTAAGACCGTCCAGCTTCATACAATAAAACCGCCCTGCCGGTAAAATTCCGGCAAGGCGGGCGAACGGGAGAATAAAATGGGCATTGAAAATTCATCCAGCAACAAGGTATTCGGCGGCTGGCACAAACAATATACCCATCGGTCCGATGTGCTGGGCTGCGATATGCGGTTTGCCATCTTCCTGCCGCGGCAGGCGGGCAAGGGCAACCGCGTGCCGGTGATGTACTGGCTATCGGGACTGACCTGCACGGATGAAAACTTCATGCAGAAGGCCGGTGCGTTCCGCATCGCAAGCGAACTTGGCATTGCCATCGTCGCCCCCGACACCAGCCCGCGCGGCGACCATGTGCCCGATGACGAAGAAGAAGCCTATGATTTCGGCAAGGGTGCCGGCTTTTACGTCAACGCGACGCAGGAACCCTGGGCGCGCAATTACCGCATGTATGATTACGTGACCAAGGAGCTTCCGGCCCTTGTGCGTGATCATTTCCCGATTTCCGATGATGCGGTGATTTCCGGCCATTCAATGGGCGGGCATGGTGCGCTTATGATCGCGCTTAAAAATCCCGGCATGTTCAAATCGGTCACGGCCTTTTCCCCGATTTCAAACCCGATCAATTGCCCGTGGGGCCAGAAGGCGCTTGGCAATTATCTGGGCGATGACAAATCCGTCTGGAAACAGTGGGACAGCTCCGAACTGATGAAGGCCGCCACCGCCAAGGATATGCAGACCCCCGCCCTTGTCGATCAGGGCGATGCCGATGGCTTCCTTGCCGAACAGCTTAAACCCGATACGCTTTTTGCCGCCGCAAGCCACGCCGGTTATCCGCTGAACCTGCGTATGCAGGAAGGCTACGACCTTAGCTATTACTTCATCGCGTGCTTTATCGAAGACCATCTGCGTTTCCACGCATGGCATCTTGGTATCGCCTGAGATCAGGTAACCGCATCAAAACCCGCACCCAAGCGGTTTTCACCCGGCACGCGCCTCGTCCCTGTGGGCGTGCCGGGTCTTTTTTTGAAGATTAATCCGGGTCAAAGCTGCGCGCGTCAATGGCATCGGCCACATCATCCGCCGTTTTAAGCGTGCGGATAATCAGCGGCACGACAAGTGCGAGCACCGATTTATCAAGCCCGCGCGCGCGTTGCGCATCGCGGATTTCATGACCGATTTGCGCAATCACCGGGATAAATCGCAACACCATTGAAAACGCCAGACTGACCTTTTCCGGGTTAACCCCAAACCGCGCCAGCGGCTTCATCGCCCGCTCCAGCGCGGCCAGCATGTCGGACGTTCTGGTCGTCAGGGTGACAAGCCCGGCAAAGGCAACAATCGCGGCTAGCCGGAAAATCACCACAAGCCCCGCCTGCCAGTCATTGAGCCAAAGCTGCACGGCAAAGAACATAACCAGCAACCACAATATCGGCCTGATCTGCGCCCAAAGGATGCGGGGGCCAAAACCCGAAACCGGATAAAGCAGCAGGACCGTCACCAGCACCCCCGCCAGAACCGGCCAGTCAGCGATCAGAAAAACACCGGTCCCCAGCAGCACAAGGGCAAGCACCTTTAACCCTGCCGCCGCCCGGTGCAGGACGGAATTGCCATCGATGTAAAGTCCGGCAATCACGCCATCATCTCCCGATAGCGGGGAATGGCGATGGCCGGGACATCGTCACAGGCGATCCGGCCATTTTCAAACACCAGCACCCGGTCATAACCGGCAATCAGATCAAGATCATGGGAAACGGTGATGACGGTCTGCTCAAGTTCGGCAATCGCGCGCTCGACCCGGTTGCGATTGCGCAGGTCAAGCAACGTGGTCGGCTCGTCAAAGATGACGTAACGCGGTGCCATCACCAGCACACCGGAAATCGCCAGAAGCTGCTTCTGGCCCCCGCTTAACAAATGGCTGGGATGGCTGCGAAATTCCGACAGGTCATATCGCGCAAGGACTTCGTCGATACGACGGTCAATCTCGTCCTTTGGCAGTTTTAATGCCTTCAGGCCAAAGGCGATGTCTTCTTCGACCACCGGATAGACGATCTGATTGTCCGGGTTCTGAAACACAAAACCGACATGGCGGCGCAGTTTGCGCCCGTCTTTGGCGGCATCGAAATCATCGATGCGTACAGTCCCCGACGATGCCACCTGAAGCCCGTTCAGAAGCCGGACAAACGTGCTTTTGCCCGATCCATTGGCCCCGACAATCCCGATCCGCTTTTCGGAAAGTGACAGTGAAATATCGTCAAGCACGCGACGCTGATCGAATTCCACGGTGACATTTTCAAGCGTGATCATCGGCACCCGGCGCAAAATTTCAGACAGGGAATAACAGCAAAAGGCGCGACCTTCGGATCGCGCCCCATCAAAACCTAGCGTGCCTTGGAAATCAAGGGATAGGCGCGCCGGACCGCCATGCAGGCAGCCGTCGCAATCGCAACCTTGATCACATCGCCAATCAGGAATGGCGCGGCACCAACGGTCGCCTGCCAGTAACTGATTTCAACAACGATGCTGACCCAAAGATTGCCGATCGCATACAGGACAACAATCCCGCCAATCGCGATCGACAATGCCGCGTTAATGACATTCAGCCTGTCCCAAAATTTTTCAATCAGCAGGCCGATCACAAAGGCCGAAATCACCCAGCCAACGATAAAGCCGCCCGTCGCCCCCAGAAGAACGCCAAAACCACCGCGACCACCCGACAAAAGCGGCAGGCCAAGCGCAACCAGCACAACAAACAGCAGGATCGAAAGCCCGCCACGACGCGCCCCCAAAATCGCCCCGGCCAGCATCGGCCCCAACGATTGCGCGGTCACCGGCACCCCGGTAATCGGCAGGGTGATGGGTGGAAACAGCCCAAGCACGGCAGTCACAGCCGCAAACAGCGCGATATAGACGATATCTTTGGTGTTCATGATTTCACGATCCTTCCTTCCCGTTCTCCCCGGCGAAGGGATAGCGCCAAAACCGCAGACCGCCAAGGAAAATGACGCGTCATTTCCATCAGGGTGGGATAAGGATCGCCAAATAGGTTTTCGGTTTCAGAAACTTGTCGCGGATTAATCGCTGTTTTGTTCGGCAAAGGATTTAAGCCGTATCAGGGCAGAATCCCAGCGCCCCGCAACATGGTCAAGCCACGCACGCGCAAGGGCCAGCCGATCCGGGCAAAAAGCATATCGGCTTTCACGCCCGATCCGGTGACTTTCGACCAGCCCCGCCATTTCAAGCACGCGCAAATGTTTCGTCACAGCCTGCCGGGTCATGTCGGCATCATTGGAAAGCGACGCGATTGATCGTGCCTGACCGTCCGATAGCCGATCAAAAATCGCCAGTCGGGTCGGATCGCCCAAAGCGGCAAAGATTTCGGCAAAACCCGGATCACCACCAGATCCCGGCATGTGATTTTCAGTTTTCGACATATTTCCTGATATTTTCCAACTGGAACGCCCAGCCATTTGTGTTGGCCTGCAAGGCAGCCGAAAGACGATGTGCAGGCAGTTTGTCAAAGCCGGTTTCACGCACGGTCACCCGTGTCACACCCGCCTTTTCTTCCAGCCAGAATTCGACAAGCGTTTCCGGCTCCCTGCTGTAATCCACATCCGGCTCAATCGCATAGGGATGCCACGTATAGGCAAAATAGGCCGGTTCCTCCATCGCCTTGATGGTCGATTGCCATTTCACATGCGTGAAGCCTTCAATCGTGATCTGGCCATTTGAAACCTGCCCGACGACAAAGGCATCTTTGATATTCACACCAAACCATGTTCCGAATTGCCTGTGATCCGTCAAGGCCGTCCAGACACGCTGACGCGGAGCGTTGATCTCGATCTTCTTTTCAATGCTATTGGTCATTCAAGCAACCTCCCGGTTGCATTTAATCTGACATGCAACATCCCAATACGCAACCCAAAAGTTGCGCATTTAATTTACCATCCTCACCCACAAACGGCCTTCGGTCCCCCTGCCGACTTCGGTCACTTTCGGCAATGGCGACATTTCCGGCAACCGATGGAGCCCGGACAAACCTCGGGCGTCTACCAGCTTCACCAGCAGACGGCCTTCGGGCTCACGGTCTGCTCCAGTCACTCCCGGCCATGCCGACATTTCCGGCAACCGATGAAGCCCGGACACATTTCGGGCGTCTGCCATCCTCGCCAACAGACGGCCTTCGGGCTCACCACCCGCTCCGATCACTCCCGACCAAGGCGGCATTTCCCGGCAACCGATGAAGCCCGGACACATTTCGGGCGTTCGCCAACCTCGCCATCAGACGGTCTCTGGGCCCACTACCCGCTCCGGTCACTCCCGACCAAGGCGGCATTTTCCGGCAACCGATGAAGCCCTGACAAATTTCGGGCGCACGGCCCCCACTGGTCCACCATCGACGGGCCACCGATCACCGCTGCCCGCTGCTGCCATCGCTGCCGCTCCCGGCAAATTCAACGCTCCCTCTCCAACAAGACGCACCTCTCCCGTCATGACAAATGACCGGGTTAGCCCCCTTAATCCTAGG
>CBIHMD010000132.1:0-6927 GCA_966210655.1 uncultured Thalassospira sp. | reverse complement strand
ATCGTCTGGATCACGCGGCGAACCATGATTTTCTGACCGGGTTACTGTCGCGCGGGGCTTTCATGAAGTGTGGTGGTGAATTGATATCGCGCCTGTCGGAGGAAAAGGCGCGCTTGACCATCATGGGGCTTGATGTTGATCACTTCAAACAAATCAACGATACCCATGGCCATGCGGCAGGCGACCGGGTGCTGGTGGAAGTTGCGAAAATCATCCGGGGCAATTTGCGCGGTAATGATCTGATTGCGCGGCTTGGCGGCGAAGAGTTCGGATTGATTCTGCCCGGCGTTGCACCGGCAGATGCGCTTGGGCTTGCGCAACGCATTCGCATTGCGATCGAGCAAACGGCTGTTGGAGAAAGCGAAACCGGTAGTATTTACACCACAATCAGTATCGGCCTCGTTCATCATACTCTGGAGGAGCCGGTTACCCTAGACCGGCTGTTACGTGATGCCGACAAGGCGATGTATGCCGCAAAGGCCGCAGGGCGTAATCGCGTTGTAGTGCATCAGTCGCGGTCTTGAAGGTAATGTAGCATTACGCGTCAGAAGGCTTTTGCGCGATTACCATGTAATTGATGTCAAGATCACGTGGTGCCGCTGACCATTTATCCGTGATCGGGTTATATACAACACCGGTAATATCGACGAGATCAAGACCGGCACCACGCAGCAAACCCGACATTTCCGACGGTTTGACGAATTTGCGCCAGTCATGCGTTCCGGCAGGCAACCAGCGCAAAATGTATTCCGCGCCAAATTTCGCCAGTGCGAGTGATTTGATGGTGCGGTTTAATGTTGCAACAAACATCAGGCCGCCCGGTTTCAGCAATGCGGCACAGGCCTGCATGAAAAATTGCGGATCGTCGACATGCTCGATGACTTCCATATTCAGCACGATATCGAACTGCTTGCCCTCGTCGACCAGCATTTCCGGTGTGGCATTGCGATAGTCGATGTTCAGGCCTGACTGGGCAGCATGAACCTTGGCGACTTCGATATTGTTTTCGGCGGCGTCGATTGACGTCATTTTGGCGCCCATACGCGCCAGCGGTTCGGACAGAAGACCGGCACCGCAGCCGATATCAATGATGTCGACATCTTTCAGAACGTCAAGCTGGTTGGCATTGCGCCCGAGATGGGCGGCGATATTGTCGCGCAGAAGTTGCAGGCGGATCGGATTGAACTTGTGCAAGGGCTTCATTGCGCCGTTCGGGTCCCACCATTTTTCGGCCATTGCGGAAAAGCGTGCAATTTCCTCGGCATTGGCGGTGCGGCTGTTATTGGCGGATGCGTGCGACATGAACGGCTCCGAAGGCGTGACATTGATTTTGCTTTGCCCTGTTTACGCGGGCGCGCCCGGCAAGGCAATAGTCTGCCGGGGAACCGGATACAAGGACAGGTTTTCCCGGTTATGACCGAAACCGGAATGTGCCCTGCGCCAATCACATGTCCCCTCAGGGTTTTTGGGTAAGAATTCGCAGGTTATTTCACGATTCTTGCCTTGAAAGCCGTATCAGGCGCATTCAACCGGATTAAAAAATGAATCGATGCAATTTTCCCCTGCGTTGATGCTTGTTTCCGAAAGAGTAAGGCAGTATTGATAACGCCGCCCGGATCAGGCGGTGCGCCGCATTGCAGGCCTGCACCAATGGATCGAGGGCCGGATCACATGCCATCATTTTCGGAACGCCGATGGATGGCAAGCTTAGCGGGGATACTTCATGGCCCGTATTGTCATGAAATTCGGCGGTACATCGGTCGCCGATGTCGAAAAGATCAAGAACGTCGCCCGTCGGGTCAAAGCCGAGGTCGATGCCGGAAACCAGGTCGCGGTTGTTGTTTCGGCCATGTCGGGCAAGACCAATGAACTGGTTGGCTGGGCCGATGAAATTTCGCCGATGTATGATGCACGTGAATATGACGTGATCGTATCGTCGGGCGAACAGGTTACTGTCGGTCTGATGGCGATGGCGCTGCAAAGCATGGATGTGCCTGCACGGTCATGGCTTGGCTGGCAGATTCCAATCAAGACCGACGGAGCGCATGCCAAGGCGCGTATCAAGGAAATTGATACGACCGAACTCGACAAGCGCCTGAATGGCGGCGAAGTTGTTTGTGTTGCGGGTTTCCAGGGGATCGCCCCGGACAATCGCATCACCACGCTGGGCCGTGGCGGTTCGGATACCTCGGCGGTGGCACTTGCTGCGGCCTTGAAGGCGGATCGTTGCGATATCTATACCGATGTTGACGGGGTTTACACGACCGATCCGCGCATCGTGCCCAAGGCACGCAAGATCGAAAAGATTACCTACGAAGAAATGCTGGAACTGGCATCGCTTGGTGCGAAGGTCCTTCAAACCCGTTCTGTCGAGATGGCCATGAACCATCGCGTCCGGGTACAGGTCCGCTCCTCCTTTAGTGATGCGGAAGGAACACTTGTTGTAGACGAGGACGAAATCGTGGAACAGGAAGTCGTCAGCGGGATTGCCTATAGCCGTGACGAAGCCAAGATCACCTTGGTGAAAGTCGCCGACAAACCGGGAATTGCTGCTTCTATCTTCGGCCCGCTGGCCGAGGCCAATATCAATGTCGATATGATCGTGCAGAACGTCTCTGAAGACGGCAAAAGTACGGACATGACCTTTACCGTGCCGCGCGGCGAATTCAAACGTGCGCTGTCGGTGATTGAAGGCAATTCGGCCAAGATCGGCTACAAGGAATTGCTGAGCACATCGGATGTGACCAAAGTGTCGATCATCGGTGTCGGCATGCGTTCACACGTTGGCGTTGCACGCAAGATGTTTGAAACGCTTGCGGAAAAAGGCATCAACATCCAGGTCATTTCGACCTCGGAAATCAAGGTCAGCGTTCTGATTGCCGAAGAATATACCGAACTGGCAGTTCGTGCGCTTCATACCGCTTATGGTCTTGATGCCGAGTAATTTAATATAATGTGACTTGCATCGTCTGTGATTAAGTCACTGTTAAATTGCGTCAATTATTACATACTAGCTGGAACTATCGGTTTCGGCCTTTATGATGAAATGGCAGGGAACCCTTGGTTTCCTGCATTTCTGCTTTGGGGTACAGAATAATATGAGAGATCCGAAATTCGATGTCGCACGTGCCCGCCTTGAAAAATTGTGGGCGGCGGGCAAGGAATTTCTGGGAACGGATTACGCCATCATGGCGGGTGCAATGTCCTGGGTTTCCGAACGTCACCTTGTGGCGGCGGTTTCAAATGCCGGTGGCTTTGGTGTAATTGCCTGTGGGGCGATGACGCCGGATATTCTGTCGGCGGAAATCGCCGGGACCAAGGCGCTGACCAAAAAGCCTTTCGGCGTCAACCTGATCACCATGCACCCGATGCTTGATGACCTGATCGAGGTTTGCCGCGAGCAGGAGGTTGGTCACGTGGTTCTGGCTGGTGGTCTGCCATCGTCGGCATCGATCAAGAAAGCCAAGGAATTTGCCAAAGTTGTCTGTTTTGCCCCGGCACTGGTTCTGGCCAAGAAGCTGGTGCGGTCTGGTGCGGATGCGCTGGTGATCGAAGGCAGCGAAGCTGGTGGCCATATCGGTCCGGTTTCCTTGACGGTTCTGGCCCAGGAGATTCTTCCGGAAATCAAGGATGTGCCGATTTTCTGTGCCGGTGGTATCGGTCGTGGTGAAGCGATTACCGGGTTGCTCGAACAGGGGGCTGCCGGGGTTCAGATCGGAACGCGTCTGGTTTGTGCCAATGAATGTATTGCTCATCCCGATTTCAAGAAGGCGTTTATCCGTGCCAGCGCGCGAGACGCGGTCACCACGGTTCAGCTTGACGACCGGTTCCCGGTTATTCCGGTCCGTGCCCTTGCCAACAAGGGTACCGACGAATTCCTCGATACCCAGCGCAAGGTGATTGCCAAATTCCGTGCCGGTGAAGTCGATCAGGGTGAAGCCCAGCTCGAGATTGAACATTTCTGGGCGGGTGCGCTTCGCCGGGCCGTCATCGACGGTGATGTCGAGAGCGGATCGGTTATGGCAGGACAGTCGGTTGGTATGGTAAAGAAAGAGCAACCGGTATCCGAAATTCTGGAAGAGCTGGTCGAACAGGCCGTTCAGTCCCTCGTACGAAGAGACAATTAAGCCCGATGAGCATGCCGTCCGCCGCTGTCACTGGTCCGCGACGCCTTTTAAAGCGCGTCCGTGACGTCATGGCTGGTCCGGGGACGGCAGAAGAACGCCTGGGGCAGATCGTAACCATCATTGCCGCCGATATGGTCGCGGAGGTGTGTTCGGTCTATGTCATGCGGGCGGGCGAGGTGCTTGAACTTTTCGCGACCTGCGGTCTGGCCCCGGCGGCGGTTCATATGACCCGCCTTCGGGTGGGCGAGGGGATTGTCGGTTATGTGGCGGCACATGCCCGTCCTCTTAACCTTAAAGACGCGCAGGGTCATCCGAACTTTGCCTATCGTCCGGAAACCGGCGAGGAAATCTATCATTCCATGATCGGTGTGCCGATCCTGCGCGGTGGCCGTATCATCGGCGTCCTTGCCGTGCAGAACCGGACCGAACGCCTTTATTCCGAGGACGAACAGGAAGCGCTTGAAAACGTTGCCATGGTGCTGGCCGAGATGGTCGCCGGTGGCGAGCTGGTCAGTCGCGAGGAACTGATTCCGACCGACGGGATCGCGCTTTTGCCGCTACGTCTTGGCGGGGCGCGTCTGGCACCGGGGATTGGCAAGGGGATTGCGGTTCTGCATGAGCCGCGCATCGTTATCGACCGGATGGTTTCGGACGACCCGGACGAAGAACTGACCCGGCTTCGCGATGCCATGCGCGGGCTTCAGGACCATCTCGACAAGATGCTTGAAGCTGTTGCCGGGATGGACAGCAGTGGCGGCGACGATGATCCGGGTGATATCCTCGAAGCCTATAAGATGATTGCGCAGGATACCGGGTGGCTTAACCGCATTACCGAGGCGGTCCATACCGGCCTGACGGCAGAAGCCGCAGTTCAGAAGGTGCATGACGATACCCGTGCCCGCATGGCGCAGGTCAGCGATCCGTATTTGCGCGAACGCCTGCATGATCTTGAAGATCTGGCAAACCGTCTGTTGCAGCACCTTTCGGGGCAATATCAATCTCCGGCTTTTGGCGAGTTGCCCGACGAGATCATTCTGGTGGCGCGTAATATCGGCCCGGCCGAACTTCTGGATTACGACCATACACGCCTGCGTGGTCTTGCCCTTGAAGAAGGGTCGCATACATCACATGTGGCAATTGTCGCCCGCGCGCTTGATATTCCAGTGCTGGGCGGGGTCAAGGGTGTGCTTGACAAGGTCGAGACCGGCGATCCGCTGATTGTCGATGCCGACAATGCGCAACTGTTTGTCCGACCGAGTGAAGATGTCCGTTCGGTTATCGACGGGGCGCTCAGGGCGCGTGCCGAGCGCAAGGCACTTTATGTGCAGATGCGCGATATGCCGTCGCGGACATGCGATGAAGTCGATATTTCGTTGAACATTAATGCCGGACTTTTGATTGATGTGCCCCATGTGATCGAAAGCGGTGCAGACGGGATTGGCCTGTATCGGACGGAAATTCCGTTCATGGTCAGATCGGCCATGCCCGATATTGTCGACCAGACCCGTCTTTACACCAGAATATTCGAGCAGGCAGAAGGCCGTCCTGTCGTATTTCGTACTCTTGATGTCGGTGGTGACAAATTGTTGCCCTATTGGGAGGATATGACAGAGGAGAACCCGGCGATGGGCTGGCGCTCGATCCGTATTACGCTGGATCGACCTGCGGTGCTTGTCCATCAGTTGCGCGCATTGATCCGGGCTGCTCACGAGCGGGATCTGTATGTCATGTTCCCGATGATTGCCGAAGTCGCAGAATTCGATCAGGCAAGAGAGCTTCTGGATCAGCAGTTAAAGCGCGAAGCAGAACGCGGCTATGTACCGAACCGGGTCCAGGTTGGGGCGATGTTGGAGGTTCCGGCGCTGATATGGCAGGCACCGGCTCTTTTGGATCGTGTCGACTTTCTCTCGGTCGGAACCAACGACCTGCTGCAGTTCATGTTCGCTGCCGACCGCGGGAACCCGCGGCTGGAAGGGCGTTACGACACACTTTCGCCAAGTGTGTTTGCCTTTATGCGGCAACTTGTCACATTGTGTGACGAACGGAATGTCCGTCTGACCATCTGTGGCGAGATGGCTGGGCGACCACTTGAAGCGATGGCCCTGATCGGATTGGGTATTCGCCGCTTGTCGATGGCACCTGCTTCGATCGGTCCGATAAAGGAGATGGTTCGAAGCATGAATGCGACCAGCGTTGAGCAATACGTCATGTCGGTCATGGGGAGTTCCAGTAAATCGTTGCGGTCGCGTCTTAAGGCTTTCGCAATAGATCACGGTGTAAAACTTTAAAAACAATCGCTTTTGGTGGGGATTCTGCTATTTTTATTGCTAGATCGTAACGTGGGGGTGCGGAGTTGGCGATCGGAAAGCGAAAGGAAGATCATTTGGACGAGCAATCCGGGGGGCGCTTGCGTTTCAGGCCGTTGCCTGGGAATGGGCCGTCAAATGACATTAAAATGGAAGCAGATACCGGTTATTCGTCAGAACAGACCGAAGTAGGACGCCTTTTGCGCCACACCAGGAATAATCTTGGCCAGAGCGTTGAAGATGTTTGCCGTTTGCTGCGTATCCGCAAGATTTATATCGAGGCGATCGAGAACAGCGATTATTCGGTGTTGCCCGGTGGCCCGTATGGCTTGGGCTTTATCAAAGCCTATGCCGAACATCTCGGACTGGACGGGGCTGAAATCGTGCGGCGTTTCCGCGCGGAAAGCAACGCGCCTGCGGCCCGGACCGAGCTTAGTTTCCCGAAACCTGTTCAGGAAAGCCGTGTACCCGGTGGGGCGGTCCTTCTGATTGCG
>CBIHMD010000131.1:0-6934 GCA_966210655.1 uncultured Thalassospira sp. | reverse complement strand
CTCATCGGCAAGTGGTGCATTGGGCGCATTGCGCGCGTTGCGTGATTGGCGATAGGCAAACACGAGGTAAGCGACAAGCGACGCAAACAGGATACCCCCGGCAACGCGCCCCATCATCCCGAAGGCAAAGATCGGCACAAGGGCAATCGCCGCCGCCATCATCACCGCCGTGTCGCGTTTCAGCGTATCGCCAGAAACCCGGATCGGCCAGACAAGTGCTGATACACCCACGATCAGCAGAATATTGGCGATGTTCGATCCAACAACATTGCCAAGCGCAATATCGGAAACCCCGCGCAGGGCCGCATCAACCGAAACCAGCAATTCCGGGGTCGATGTGCCAAAGCCAACCACGGTCAAGCCGATCAGAAGCGGCGGCATCGCCAGACGCTGCGCGATCCCGACACTGCCACGCACCAGCGCCTCGCCCCCGAAAAACAGACCGGCAAGGCCCGCCAGCAACATCAGATATTCCATAAACAAAGCCCCCAAAGTGCTAATGATCGATATTGTCACAGCATACCGCGTGCAGATGTGTGTGCGCCCCAACGCCGGCGCAAGTGACCCCGATTACATTTCCGCCGACAAAGCAAAACGGCCGGGAATTTCCCGACCGTTAACGCAGATTTCCAGATGGATATCAATCCCAGCGCTTGGTCGCGCGGATGATCGCATCCGTACCAATCTGATAATGATCATAAAGCGCGATACTGTCGCCACACTGACCAAAGCCGTTCACACCAAGCGGTGCCACCGCGTGACCACGGACCGAGCCAAGCCACGCCATCGCCGCCGGATGACCGTCAATCACGGTAACAAGACGCGCATCCGATGCCAGCGGCTTCAGAAGGTTTTCGATATGGGCCATGCGACCATCCGATTTGCCTTCAAGGCGCGCCCGTTCCAGATCCTGCCATTCATTGTAAAGCCGGTCGGTCGATGTCACGGCAAGCAAGCCAATCCCCGGATGATCGGCTTCAAGTTTTTCCCACGCGGCAATCGCTTCGGGGGCCATCGCCCCGCAATAGGCAATCGCCATTTTGCAATTTTCGCCCGGTTCACGCAGCCAGTAGCCACCCGATACGATTTCGGATTTGGTGGCATCGGAAAGATCGCGTTCCGGCTGTGCTAACGGCTTGGTCGACAGGCGCAGATAAACCGATCCGCCATCGGGATTTTGCAGATGATCAAATGACCAGCCCATGATGGTCGCAAGTTCGTCGCCAAAGCTTGGCTCGAAACTGGTCAGGCCCGGTTGGCCCATGCCGATCATCGGGGTTGAAATCGACTGATGCGCGCCCCCTTCGGGCGCCAGCGTAATACCGCTTGGTGTTGCGACAACCATAAACCGCGCATCCTGATAACAGGCATAATTCAGCGCATCGAGGCCACGTGCAATGAACGGATCATAAAGCGTTCCAATCGGGAACAGCCGCTGCCCGAACAGGCTGTGCGACAGGCCAAGGGCGGCAAGGTTGAGGAACAGGTTGTTTTCGGCAATGCCCAGTTCGACATGCTGGCCTTCGGGCGATCTGATCCATTTCTGGGCCGAGGGCACCTTGCGTTCGCGGAATTCATCGGCAAGATTTTCGCGCGCAAACAACCCGCGCTGGTTCACAAACCCGCCAAGGTTGGTGGATACCGTCACATCGGGCGATGTGGTGACGATCCGGTCCGCCAGATCGCTATCCTTCATCTTCGCCAGTTCATTCAGGATTTTGCCAAACACTTCCTGCGTGCTCGATGTATCAACCCGCGCATAGGGCATTTCAGGGATGTCGATGATGGTCGCGAGCTTCTTGCGCGATTTGCCGTCATTAAAGGGTGCCGCGTCGATATAGGCACGCACCTTGTCCTCGGCCACGTCAAGACCGGCGGCATAATCCCATTCCTGCCCGTCCTGAATGTTGTTCTGTTTTTTGAACGCATCCATTTGCGGCACATTCATCAGGCCCGCATGGTTGTCCTTATGCCCCTGAAGCGGGGTGGCATAACCCTTGACCGTATAGGCGATAAAGATTGTCGGCTTGTCATTGGGAACGGAATCAAATGCATTAAGGACCGCTTCCATGCAATGCCCGCCCAGATTGGTCATCAGGTCATGCAGGGCATCGTCATCATAATCGCCAAGTAGACTTGCCAGCGCATTGTCGCCCTGCATATCGCCAAGGATCTGTTTGCGCCACGCCGCACCACCCTGGAAGGTCAGGGCGGAATAGACATCATTCGGTGCCTCGTTC
Organism: uncultured Thalassospira sp.; assembly: GCA_966210655.1. Classification (GTDB taxonomy): domain Bacteria; phylum Pseudomonadota; class Alphaproteobacteria; order Rhodospirillales; family Thalassospiraceae; genus Thalassospira. The sequence continues at coordinate 4,694 of CBIHMD010000131.1, read as the reverse complement.
AGCCATTTTTTAAGCGACTTGCCACCCGGCTTGGCAAAGGCATCATGCAGTTTGCGGCCATATTTGATGGTGATCACGTTCCAGCCGACCGCCCGGAAAAACCGGCCGATCACACGGAACAGATGCGCATCGATCATGCCATCAAGGCTTTGACGGTTGTAATCGATCACCCACCAGACATTGCGAATATCATGCTTCCAGGTATCAAGAAGCGCCTCATAGATATTGCCTTCATCAAGCTCCGCATCACCAACAAGGGCGACCATGCGACCGGGCTGTTCCCCACGCGGCAGCATATCCTTGTAACGCAGGTAATCCTGCGTAAGCGCGGCAAAGTTGGTGACCGCCGCCCCAAGCCCGACCGACCCGGTCGAAAAATCGACAACATCGCCATCCTTGGTCCGCGACGGATAGGATTGCGCGCCGCCAAAGCCACGGAAGTTTTCAAGCTTTTCCCTGGTCTGGCGACCAAACAGGTAATTGATCGCATGAAAAACCGGCGAGGCATGCGGTTTGACCGCCACCCGGTCCTGCGGGCGCAGGACGTTGAAATAAAGGGCGGTCATCAATGTGGTCATCGATGCGCAGCTTGCCTGATGACCCCCAACCTTGATGCCATCGCGCTTCGGGCGGATATGGTTGGCGTTATGGATGGTCCAGCTTGATAGCCAGCGCACCTTTTTTTCAATCTGGCCCAGCATCTCAAGATCCTTGGCCGCCACGCGCCCGGTCGAGGTTGCTTCGATCATTTCGCCAATTTCAGGTGTGCTGTTTTGTGCTGACATCTTTTTATCTCGCCTCTCGCTGGCGTTTCGGCCCGGTATCACCGGTTTTACCGCACGCCTGAGTTCGGTATGGATTTGCGTCTTTTTGCTGCTGCGTGATGCCAATCAAGCGAAAGCAACAAAAATCGCAGGATTGACGAAACTTTCAAAAAACCCTCGTTCAGCCCACGCAAGTTTTTTGAAATTCGTCGAATGTGGCACACAGGCCCGGAAAGGGTTTTTGGCTGTTTTCAATCCCGATTCGGGATACTCCAACACTGCCAAGGCGGTTGCCGCATGGCGTGGAACGGCATCCACGCCATGCGCAACCTTATACGGACCGCAAATCGTTCGGGGGGTGCGGTCCGCCTCCCTTGTTCGGGAAATGCCTGAAAATGCCGGGCTATTATTCGGCGGCAATCGCCATCTGATCCCCGTCCAGCGCCTGCTCAAGATCGGCAAGAATATCGTCGATGCTTTCAAGACCGGCGGACAGACGGATCAGGCCATCGGTGATCTGATACTCCGCGCGTTCTTCGGGCGTGTAGGTCGAATGGGTCATTGATGCCGGATGCTGGATCAGGGTTTCGGCATCGCCAAGGCTGACCGCGCGCGTGATCATGTTAAGGCCGTTCATCAGCTTGCGGCCTTCCTCGATCCCGCCTTTAAGTTCAAACGCGATCATGCCGCCAAAGCGGGCCATCTGCTTTTTCGCCAGTTCATATTGCGCAAAGCTTTCAAGACCCGGATAGAAAACCTTTTCGACCTTCGGATGATTTTCAAGGAAGGCCGCGATTTTTTCGGCATTGTCGCAATGGCGTTCCATGCGAAGTTCAAGCGTCTTGAGCCCCCGCATCACCAGATTGGCATCCTGCGGCGACAGAACCGCACCGGTCATGTCTTTCAGGCCGACAAGGCGAACCTGTTCAAGGTCTTCCGCACGGCCAATCACCGCCCCCGCCGTCAGATCACCATGACCGCCCAGATATTTGGTCGCCGAATGCACAACGATATCGGCCCCGAGTTCAATCGGGCGTTGCAGATACGGCGTGCAATAGGTGTTATCCACCACGACCTTGGCACCATGTTTATGGGCGATCTCGGAAATGGCTTCGATATCGACCAGACGCATATTGGGGTTGGCCGGGGTTTCGAAATAAACGATTTTGGTTTTGTCCGAAATCGCCTTTTCAAGTTCCTTCGGATCGGTCAGATCGACATGGGTATGTTTGATCCCGAATTTTTCCAGCCCGTGGCGGAAATAGGCAAACGTGCAGCCATAAAGCGTGCGATCAACAATGATCTCGTCCCCCGGCGCAATGAATGTCCAGAAGACCGACGTAATCGCCCCCATGCCCGATGCAGTTGCAAGGGCGGCTTCACCGCCCTCAAGCACCGCCAGACGGCTTTCAAGAAGGGCCAGCGTCGGGTTGGCAATACGCGAATAGATAAAGCCCTGTTCTTCACCGGCAAACATCCGTCCGCCCTGCTCGGCAGTTTCAAATGCAAAGGTGGAGCTCATGTAAACCGGCGGGTTCAACGCGCCATTATGGCTTTGCGGATCATAACCATGATGGATGGCGCGGGTGGCAAAACCGGATTTGGTGTGACGCGGATCAGACATGGAAGGCTCCCGTTATCTAAATTGTTCTGCCCCCATAACCGCAAGGCCCATGCCAGAATTGAAAATCCTGTTATTTCAGGTACTTAGCAAAATCGCACCCCATTCAATTGTAAACTTATGTTTACACTCACCTTCCCCAATCGCTGCATTTCGCCAAAATCACTGGAAAACAGCCCCTTACGACTGTATAGTTTTCGTTACAGTGTAAACTTTTTGGTACAGCCATGCGTTTTGAAATCACCGGGGAAAACAGGGTCGGCATCACGCGGGACGTCGTCAATGTGCTGGCGGATTTCAAACTCGATATCCGCGCCTTCGAGGTGACAACCCATCATATCTTTGCCGATATCCCGGCAATTCGCCCGGAACGTTTTCCGTTGCTGGCCCATCGTTTGATGCAGCTACCCGGCATTGAGGACGTCAAACCGATTGATCGCCTGCCAACCGAACGACGGCGCGCCCAATTGCACGCAACCCTTGCCGCGCTGGGTGATCCGGTAATCGCGGTTGACGCCAACGGCCTGATCGCACAGGCCAACCCGGCAGCGCAAAACATTGCCGGTTCCCCCGATGCGCCGCTGCGCGACCGGCCCTTGGCCGATTTCCTGACCGACCCGGATATTGATGATCTGCGCCAAAGCCATTTCCGCCTGCCCGAACGCGAGGTCACACTGGGCGGGCAGACCTATCTGTTGCAGGTCGAACCCATCGGCCATGTCGATGACGGTACCGATGCCGCCGATGACGAACCGTGGGGCGGCGTCATGGTGTTTCACCGGGCCGCACGCCTTGGCCGGGTCATGACCGCGCTTCAGGACCGCAGCCACACCGGATTTGACGACATCATCGGCCAAAGCAAGGTTCTGGCACGGGTCAAGGCACAGGCAAAACGACTGACATCGGTCGATGCACCGCTTCTGATCCTCGGTGAAACCGGGACGGGGAAGGAGCTTTTTGCCCGCGCCTGCCACCGCGCCAGCAACCGCGCCGATCAGCCGTTTCTGGCCCTTAACTGTGCCGCCATGCCCGAAGGTCTGGCCGAAAGCGAACTGTTTGGCTATGCCGCCGGGGCCTTTACCAGTGCGCGGCGCGGCGGCAAACCGGGGCTTCTGGAACTGGCCGATGGCGGCACATTGTTTCTTGATGAAATCGGCGAACTGACACCGTATCTGCAGGCCAAACTTCTGCGCGTGTTGCAGGATGGCCGGTTCCGGCGCGTCGGTGGCACGGATGAAATTGCGGTTGATGTCCGCATCATCAGTGCGACCAACCGCGACCTTGACGCCATGTCGCATGACGGCACATTCCGCGAAGACCTTTATTTCCGTCTCAACGTCCTTGGCATCACCCTGCCACCGCTGCGCGACCGGCGCGAAGACATTGCCGAACTGGCCCTTTATTTCGCCACCCGCACCGCCCGGCAAACCGAACGCCCCACCCCCCATATCGCAAGGGATGCCCTATCCTGGCTTGCCAGCCACGACTGGCCCGGCAATGTGCGCGAACTGGAAAACACGTTATTTCGCGCCGTCGCCCTTCTGGATGGCGATATCCTGACCGCACGCGACCTGACCACCACCGCAAGCAACCCGCCCGTCACGACCGCCGATGAAACCGCAACACCCCGCGATCTGGCAACCACCGTCCCCGCAACCGACCCGATCAATGCGGCCATCGCCCAAGGCACACTTGCCGACGGGATCGACATGCTCGAACGTGAAATGCTGATGCGCCTTTACCCGGATTATCCAAGCTCGCGGAAGCTTGCCGAACGGCTTGGCATCTCGCACACTGCGATTGCGCGCAAGCTTCGCAAATATGGCATTTCCGGTTGATCTTGCCTCCCATGTTGCATTGCGGCATGATCCATAGGGTCAGGTCTCATTAATTTGATTGAAATGGTCAATCAGATTTGTGCGGATACGCGAAGCAAAACCGCAGGAAGATGTGCATCTTTCAAGGTTTTGCGACAAAGTAGCCCGTGCAAATCCGATTGATCCGAAGGACAGGTGTTAAATTTGCGAACTCCGGCGTCAAATCCCTTGTCCGGGATGCCGCCCGCACGGCGGGCTTTTCCTTGGATTTCGCAAATTTAACACCTGCCATTACAATCAAATTAATGAGTCCTGACCCTAACTTATGAGGAGGAACAACTCCTCACCCACAGGGAGAAACATCATGCTGACAGGCAAATGCGCACTTGTTACCGGATCGACCAGCGGCATCGGTCTTGCCATGGCCAAGGCCCTTGCAGGGGCCGGGGCGAATGTCATGCTGAACGGCTTTGGCGATAAGGACGAGATCGA
>CBIHMD010000130.1:0-6994 GCA_966210655.1 uncultured Thalassospira sp. | reverse complement strand
GCGATGCGATCATGCCGGCACCAAGGGCCGAAACGGCAAGTAATGATGATACTGTCTTTTTCATGAGATGGTCCTCTCTGATAGCTAGGTTTTATTTGTGATTTCAGGCGGTCTTTGTCTGTAGTGAAAATTCCGCGGCTTCTGCCAGGACATCCGTCACCAGCATCAGACCGGGTTCATGCGTGATGGCAAGGTCCGGCAAAACATTGCGGATCGCCATTTGCGGCGTAACGCCACAGGCCCAGAAAACCGGGATATCCCCCTCGTCCACGACAGGCTCGTCGCCGAAGTCCGGCTTCATGAGATCGGAAATGCCAATGCTGGCCGGATCGCCAATATGAACCGGCGCACCATGCGCCAGGCGATAACGATCAGAATAAAGGATGGCACGGATGGCATCGGATGGTTTGAACGACCGCATCGAAACCACCAGCGGGCCATGGAAACGCCCAGCCGGGGTGGTGGCGATATTGGTCACATACATCGGAACGTTCCGGTTGGCATCCATATGACGTAGCGGCACACCACTGCGCGTAATCGCTGCCTCAAACGAAAATGAACAGCCCAGAACAAAGACCACAAGGTCATCGCGCCAGATCGCGTTCAGATCGGAAACACTGTCAAAATCAGTCGTCCCGCGAAACACGCGATAACCCGGCAGATCGGTGCGAATGTCAAGATCGGCGCCAAGTTCCGGGATATACGGCGCCCCCGGTTCAGACATGCCGATCAAAGGGCATGATTTCGGGTTCTTGGCACAAAATTTAAGGAACTCGTCGGCATAGCTTGCCGGCAGAATCGCAAGATTGCCCTGCAAATAGCCGGATGCATATCCGGTAGTGGTGCCCCGATGTTTCCCGAAACGGATTGCGTGGCGCAAAGCCAGCGGCGATATCGTCGATGCAGATTCCGAAACGGTCGTCGGGGAACAAGGTGCGCTTTTTGTCGCGTTCATTTATTCGGTCCTGTTCTCAGCCTCGCAACAAGCTTGAGAAACTCAACCGATCTTGTCAAGAAATCATTTTTGTCAATTTATGATCTAATTTAACGATCAGTTTGATCGAACAATCTGGCTGCCTCGATCACTGCCTCGCCTATTTCACGGTTGCGTTCGGGGTAGTAACTGATCACGAAATGAAGGTCGGTCAGCCGGGCTTCTTCCTGCACCGGGATTGCCTTAATATGTTCATCCCAAACGGAATTTGTGACCATCAGGGATGGCAGAACACCGATCCCGAAACCTCCGCCGACAAGGTGTTTTACGGTCGAAAGTGACGCCGATCCATGTAATGCAGGCGGCGAAATATCGGGTGCCGAGAAGATGCTTTCGACCTCGCGAAACGGGGGGGTTCCCTTCGGGAAGGTGACAATTGCATGCTCGGCAAGCTTTGCCAGCGACATTGGATGATCGGGCAATTCCATCGATCCGGTGCAATACCAGCCCAGTTGAACCGGCTTAAGGGCGGCGGCAACCGCGCCCTGCGGCACCGATTCCCGCAACATAATTGCGACGTCAAGCGCATCGTCGGCCATGGTCATTGCCAACTGGCCGGATGTATCTACCGACAGCTCGAAACGGACTTTCGGGTAATCGTCTTTCAGCTTGTTCAACATATCGGTCAGGATCGTATGAACGATGGTCTCCGCCACACCGATACGAACCGTGCCGCTTAATTCCCCCGGATGGGTCAATTCCTGCCAGATACGATCGCGTGCGCGCGATAAACGCTGCGCTTCTTCAAGAAACCGAAGACCTGCCGCCGTCAAACGCACCTGCCGATTGGACCGGTCAAACAGCATGATGCCCAGCTTTTTCTCAAGTGCCGAAACCCGCGATGAAATCGCCGACTGGGACAGATCGTATTTCTGAGCCGCCGCGCGAAAGCCACCTGCCTTCACGATGTCCTGTAAAATCTCGATATCCTTGAATTCAAACACGGTTTCGTTCCCTGAACAGATACTGCATCGTCGATCCTGTCAGCCGGATCGTTTGATTTATGATCATAATACCCTGCAACCGATCATCTGGCACGATCAATCCGTTGCGATTTTGCTATCGTATGCAGGACAAAGCGTACCAATGACCGTTTCGGATGAAATTCCGGCTTCACCGCCCCCTCACCGAGGCGTTACTTGCCCGAAGTACCTTTTCCTTAGACATTGGGAATATGCCAGATTGGAGGGTTAGATGCTGATACGCCGCAAGAAGGGTTGGGAAATCGCCGAACGCGATGTGACCCCGGAATCCGTTTACCGAAATCGCCGCCAGTTCCTGAAAGGCATTGCCGCAGGCTCCATCGGCGCAGCAGCAACCAGTCTGCCGATCGGTCGTGCACTGGCTCAGGGATCCGATCCAACCGCCAATCTTTATCCGGCAATGCGTAATCCGGCTTATGTTGTTGATCGCGCGATCACCGATAAATCCAAGGCGCTGACCTATAACAACTTCTATGAATTCGGATCGCACAAATTCATATCCGAAGCCGCACAGGCCATGAAGATCCGCCCATGGACGGTCAAGATTGACGGCATGGTCGAAAAGCCGATTGAAATCGACTTTGACGATCTGGTCCGCAAGATGCCGCTTGAAGAACGCGTTTATCGTTTCCGCTGTGTCGAAGCCTGGGCGATGACCGTGCCCTGGACCGGTTTCCCGATGAAGGCGCTTGTCGATTATGCCAAGCCGCTATCGGGTGCCAAATACATCGAAATGGAAACCGCCAGCCAGAAAGACACCATGCCCGGTCTGCGGCAGTTCTGGTATCCGTGGCCCTATATCGAAGGCCTGACCATCGAGGAAGCCACCAACGAACTTGCCATGATCGGAACAGGTATCTACGGCGAACCGATGCCCAAACAGAACGGTGCGCCACTGCGTCTGATCACACCATGGAAATACGGCTTCAAGAACATCAAATCGATTGTGCGCTTCACCTTTACCGACAAGCGCCCGGTCAGTTATTGGGAGCAGCTTGCTGACACTGAATATGGCTTCTGGGCCAACGTGAACCCCAAAGTCCCCCACCCGCGCTGGAGCCAGGCACAGGAACGCCTGCTGACCACCGGCGAGGAAGTCCCGACACAGCTTTATAACGGCTACGAGGAATATGTCGCCGACCTTTACAAGGGCATGGAAGACGAAAAGCTGTTCATGTAATTGTCCTTCCCAACCACTCGGAAAAACCAACAAGGCCCGAAACCTGAGAGTGTTCCGGGCCTTGTTTTCGTCAATCAACATTACAGCAAATCAGGGGCCGCTGCGCCGACGTCCTTTGTATTTCGGCTTGTTGGCCGATTTCGATCCCGGCCCGACGGTACCGATGCTGCGCGCCATCGGCCCCGCATCGGCAAGACCAAGTTCCTGATCTTCCAGCCGCTTGATCTCGTCACGCAGGCGTGCTGCTTCTTCGAACTCAAGGTTACCGGCGGCTTCGCGCATCCGTTTTTCAAGGTCTTCGATATGCGCACGCAGATTATGCCCGATCAGGACATCGCCCGAAACGCCGGTATCGACCGTGACGTAATCATGCTCGGCAACGCTTTCCAAAACATCGCGGATTTTGCTGCGCACTGATTCCGGTGTGATGCCGTTGGCCTCGTTATAGGCAATCTGTTTTTCGCGGCGGCGGTTGGTTTCACCAATCGCATATTCCAGACTGTCCGTCATCTTGTCGGCATAAAGCAGGACCCGGCCATCAATGTTACGCGCCGCACGCCCGATGGTCTGTACCAGCGACGTTTTCGACCGCAAGAAACCTTCCTTGTCCGCATCCAGAATGGCCACAAGCGCACATTCCGGGATGTCCAGACCTTCACGGAGAAGGTTGATCCCGACCAGAACATCAAACACGCCAAGCCTCAGATCACGAATGATCTCGATGCGTTCCAGCGTATCGATATCCGAATGCAGATACCGGACCCGCACACCATGTTCATGCAGGTATTCGGTCAAATCCTCGGCCATGCGCTTGGTCAGCGTCGTAACCAGAATACGCTGCCCCTTCGCCGCACATTCCTTTGCCTCCGCCAGCAGGTCATCGACCTGCGTTTCAACCGGGCGGATAATACAGACCGGGTCAATCAGGCCGGTGGGGCGGATGACCTGTTCGGCAAACACACCGCCGGTGCGTTCCATTTCCCAGTTGCCCGGCGTTGCCGACACAAACACGCTTTGCGGGCGCATGGCTTCCCATTCCTCGAATTTCAGCGGACGGTTATCCACGCAACTCGGCAGGCGGAAGCCATGTTCTGCCAGAGTAAATTTGCGATTATAGTCGCCCCTGAACATGCCACCGATCTGCGGCACGGCAACGTGACTTTCATCAACAAACAGCAATGCATTTTCCGGCAGATATTCAAACAATGTCGGCGGCGGCTCGCCGGGATTACGACCCGAAAGCCAGCGGGAATAGTTTTCAATTCCTTTGCAATGCCCGACCGTTTCCATCATTTCCAGATCGAACATCGTTCGCTGTTCGATCCGCTCGGCCGCCAGAAGCTTGCCCTCCTGCTGGAACTGCGCCAGCCGGTCTTTCAGTTCCTTTTTGATGCCCGTCATGGCCTGCACCAATGTCGGGCGCGGGGTGACGTGGTGCGAATTGGCATAGACGGTGACCGAGTCCATGGAGGCAAATTTATGCCCGGTCAACGGATCGAACTCGGTCAATTCCTCGACCTCGTCACCAAACATTGAAACGCGCCATGCGCGGTCCTCGGCGTGGGCCGGGAAGATTTCCAGAACGTCACCACGCACCCGGAATGTCCCGCGCGAAAATGCGGCGTCGTTGCGGGTATATTGCAGCTCGACCAGCCGCTTCATGATCTGATTGCGATCAACCTCATCGCCAGCTGCAATCCGCTGGGTCATTTCAAGGTAGGTTTCAACCGCACCGATACCGTAAATGCACGAAACCGACGCCACAATGATACAGTCATTACGCTCCAGAATGGCGCGCGTTGCCGCATGGCGCATCCGGTCGATCTGTTCGTTGATCGAACTGTCTTTTTCGATATAGGTGTCTGAACGCGGGATATAGGCTTCGGGCTGGTAATAGTCGTAATAGGATACGAAATACTCGACCGCGTTTTCCGGAAAAAACGCCTTCATTTCGGAATAAAGCTGTGCTGCCAGCGTCTTGTTCGGCGCAAGAACAAGGGCAGGGCGCTGCGTTTTGGCAATGATATTGGCCATGGTAAAGGTCTTACCCGACCCGGTCACGCCTAGCAGCACCTGATCGCGTTCTTCGCTATCGATCCCGCCCATCAGTTCGGCAATCGCCTTTGGCTGATCGCCTGCGGGCTGGTAATCGGTCACCAGTTTGAATTCCCGCGATCCTGCGACCGGCGGACGACGTTTCAGCAAGAATTCCGGTAAGCCATACATCGGCGCATTCATCGAACTGATCCCTTTTTGGACATGACCATAGTTATAGGCCACCGCGACAACATCGCAACCCCCGCCCTGACAACTGCTGTCAGTAGTTGTCAGGAGACGTCAGGATGAAAATTGCAGGAACAGGTATCGATTTGCCGCGTTAGCACATCATGCTTTTCGGATCAGGAGCCACTCCCGGCCAATTTCATCCCAAAGAACCCGCAAAAGGCGCGAAACTGCCTTGAATTGCTTTAAACACGGGCGTAGGGTCCGAACCGAAAGAAAGCGATTCTTTCTATTTCATTTCATTCCAGGGAAACAGACCAATGGCGTTTATTGCCGACCGTTTGAGCCGTATCAAACCCTCTCCTACCATTGCCGTCACCACCAAGGCTGCCGAACTCAAGGCTGCTGGCGTTGATGTGATCGGCCTTGGCGCAGGCGAGCCGGATTTCGATACCCCCGACAACATCAAAGACGCCGCCAAAGCAGCCCTTGATGCTGGCAAGACCAAATACACTCCGGTCGCTGGCACCCCGGAATTGCGCAAGGCGATTGTCGCGAAGTTCAAACGTGAAAATGACCTGGAATACACTATCGACGAAATCACCGTCGGTTGCGGCGGCAAACAGACGCTTTTCAACGCGCTGTTTGCAACGCTGAACCCCGGCGATGAAGTTGTGATCCCGGCCCCGTACTGGGTGTCCTATCCGGACATGGCCCTGATGGCCGAAGGCGTTCCGGTTGTCGTCGAATGCCAGGAAGAAAACGACTTCAAAATCACCGCAAGTGAACTCGAAGCCGCGATCACGCCGAAAACCAAATGGCTTGTTCTGAACTCGCCATCGAACCCGACCGGTGCGGCTTACTCGCGCGCCGAACTGCGCGCAATTGCCAATGTTCTGCTCAAACATGAAAATGTCTGGGTCATGTCGGACGACATGTATGAACATCTCGTCTATGACGGTTTCGAATTCACCACCATTGCACAGGTCGAACCGAAACTGAAATCGCGCACTCTGACTTGTAACGGTGTATCGAAATCCTATGCCATGACCGGCTGGCGTCTTGGTTATGCCGCCGGCCCGGTTGAACTGATCAAGGCGATCAACAAGGTTCAGTCCCAGTCCAGCACACATACCTCCTCGATCAGCCAGGCCGCATCGGTCGAAGCCCTGAACGGCCCGCAGGACTTCCTGAAGGAACGCGCCGCCGTGTTCAAGGAACGTCGTGATCTGGTTGTTAAGGCCATGAACGAATGCGAAGGCCTGACCTGCAAAAAGCCGGAAGGCGCGTTTTACGTCTATCCATCCTGCGCAGGCACAATCGGCAAGAAAACCCCGGATGGCAAAGTGATCGAAACCGATACCGATTTCGTGACCTACCTTCTTGAGTCCGAAGGTGTTGCGGCGGTTCAGGGTTCGGCATTCGGTCTTGCACCGTATTTCCGCATTTCCTATGCCACATCGACCGAGGCACTGACCGAAGCCTGCGCACGTATCAAACGTGCCTGTGCGGCGCTGAAATAAGCTGGTTTTTCGATCACCAGAAATTCGTTGGGGCCCGGCACTTGCCGGGCCCTGTTTTTTTGTCCATTATCCAATTCAACATTTACGCACT
>CBIHMD010000129.1:0-7009 GCA_966210655.1 uncultured Thalassospira sp. | reverse complement strand
CTTTCTATGAGCGCATTGCCGGCGGACCGATTGAAAGCCCGATTGCGGCAATTCTGGAACAGGCGGCTGCCGCGCTGGCAGATGATGACCATGAAACAGCCCATGGCCTTTATGTTGGCGTGCTTGAACGTGAACCCCAAAACGAAACAGCGATTGGCGGCATGATCCGCTGCATGATTACCATGGGTGAAATTGAAGAAACCCGCCATTTTGTAGATAACATGGCCGAAGCAGACCGTCTGAAAGCGCCAATTGCGTCTGCGATCAGTGCGCTTGAGCTGGCGGAAACCGGTTACAGCAAGGAAGATTTGGAAGTCGCACGCGCAAAAGTCGCCGCCGACCCGAACGATCTGCAGGCGCAATTTGATTTGGGCATGGCCTGCTTTGCCACGAACAAGCGCGAAGAAGCCGTCAACGCCATGATTGCGATCATTCGCAAGGATCGCAGCTGGAACGACGATGCCGGTCGCACCCAACTGATCAAATTTTTCGAGGCTTGGGGCCCCATGGACCCGGCCAGCGTTGCGGGGCGCCGCGCACTCTCGACGGTTTTATTTTCATGAGCATATGCGGTCCTTTCGATCCCAGTTTTTCGGATCTTCCAGATACATTGCCGGTCTTTCCGCTAAGTGGCGCGCTTCTGCTGCCGCGTGGCCATCTGCCGCTCAATATCTTTGAGCCGCGCTATCTGAACATGATCACCGATGCCCTGGGGCAGGACCGCATGATCGGCATGGTTCAGCCACGCCCGGACGGGCGCAACACCTTTTACATGGATCCGGACAATCCACCGGTTTTCCAGACCGGCTGTGCTGGCCGCATCACGGCATTCAGTGAAACCGATGATGGTCGTTTCCTGATCACCCTGACGGGCGTCTGCCGGTTTAACATCGTCGAAGAACTTCCGATGCAGGGCGGCGGTTATCGCGCTGTTCGCGGTGACTTCAGCCCGTGGAAGGATGATTTGCTGTTGCCATCGCCGGATTTGCAAGCGATTGATCGCGGCCGTCTCCGACAGGCACTGGAAAGCTATTTTGCCCAGCACTCATTGCGATCCTGCTGGGATACACTTAGCGATACCGACGATGAAATGCTGGTGACCGCCATCGCAATGGGCTGCCGGCTCAGCCCGCTGGAAAAACAGGCTTTGCTCGAATGTGCAAGCCTGTATGATCGCGGTGATATGCTGACAACCTTGCTGGAAATGGCAGCCCACCCGCGGGCCCCCCAAACCGCCAGCAACTGAACGTAATTTTTGAAGGCCCAGAACAATGACCGCGACTCACAGCCCGGTAGACCCGAAACTGCTTGAAATCCTTGTTTGCCCGGTCACCAAGGAAACACTGGAATATAATCGCGAACAGAATGAACTGATCAGCGTCAAGGCGGGCCTTGCATACCCCATCCGCGACGGCATTCCGATCATGCTGCCCGATGAAGCCCGTGTCATCGAAGACTGATCGTGACGGTTTTCATGTCGGAAGACAGCTTTACCCCGCGCTTCAGCCCGGTTGAAATCAACTATCTGCGTGACGACCATATTCTGGAAGTCGTCTGGGATGATGGGCTGACATCAAGATTCAGCGCCGAACTGCTGCGGGTCGAAAGCCCGTCAGCCGAGGTGCAGGGGCATCATCCGTCCGAGAAGAAAATCATCCCCGGACGCCGCCATGTCGGTATCATTGATATCGTTCCGGTCGGGAACTATGCCGTGCGCATCACCTTTGATGACCTGCATGATAGCGGCCTGTATAGCTGGCAGTATCTGCGTGACCTGCATGCCAATCAGGATCAGCTTTGGGCGGATTACCTTCGCGCACTTGAAACACGCGGCCTGTCACGCGATCCTGTCCGCCGCTAAGGGATCAGGACGCGCTTCTCATACGGCCCCATTATCAAAAACGGCCCCGCCAAAGTGACAGGACCGTTTCCGGGATCAGAGAGCAAACCGGAAAGTTTGCTATCGGCAGTGATCAGAAGCGGTAACCGACACCGATACCGAAAATCCATGGATCAAGGTCCACATCAACCTTGGCTGGCGATGCCCCGCCAAGGTCGGCAGTTACCGTTGTGTTCAGGAAGAGTTTCTTGACATCAACGTTCAGAGACCACGGACCGGAAATTGCGTAGTCAAAACCAGCCTGGAACGCATAGCCAAAGCCATCGTCATATTTAACCGAGTTCGCAGCACCAGATTTCTCGTTATAGAACATGGTGTAGTTCAAACCTGCACCAACATACGGGCTGAAACGCTGATCCGAGAGGAAGTGGTATTGCACCGTCAAAGTTGGTGGAAGCAGATTAACCGAGCCGAGATCAACATCCGGGTTCTGCCATTTAACATCGTGCTTGGTGGTAGCCGCAATCAGCTCAAGAGCAATGTTATCGGTAATGAAATACGAGAAATCCACCTCGGGCACATAATCATTGCTGACCTTGCCTTCCCCGGTAGCGATGTCACCGGTCGAGGTATCTTCGTCCGGTACAACACCGATAACACGGCCGCGAATAAGAATATCACCCGCCTGTTTGGTTTTAAATGCTGCTTCCTGCGCCTGCGCACCGGTTGCTGCCATCATCATCGCGCCAACAACAGCACAACTGGCTACGGTGGCCATCAATTTCCGGGTAAGTGTCATGGTTATCCCCTGCATTCAAAAATACGTCCGGGGGACACTGCGCTTTCGCAAATGCGAAAAGCTTGACCCAAATCAACAGGGGATTACGAAAAACGACATGATTTTGAATGGTTTTTATCTGAGCCAGCAAACCACAATCAAAAGGCGATCTTGAGGTTTTCAAGATCGCCTTCGAGGTCCAATTTCATCGCTTTATGAGGAACTAAAGCGGCTTGCCCTGCATCAGACGTGGCAGAGTCCCGGCATAGCCCATGGCATGCGACATGAAGGTTTTCTTGAGCGGCGGGATTTTCTGCACAACGGCAAGACCGATGTCGCGTGCCCAACGGACCGGAGCGATATCGTTGGAAAACAAACGGTTTGTCAGATCGGTAACCGCAAGCATCACGGTATTGTCAAATCGTCGCCACTGTTCATATTCACCCAGCACATCGGCCCCGCCAATATCGCGACCCAAACGACGGGCTTCGACCAGAATCTCGGCAAGGGCCGCAACATCGCGTATCCCCATATTAAGCCCCTGCCCGGCAATCGGGTGCATGCCATGGGCCGCATCCCCGATCAGGGCGATGCGCGGGTCGGTGTAGCGATAGGCATGCTGCAAACCAAGCGGATAGCAGAACCGCGGACCGATGACTTCAAGATCACCAAGATAACCGTCAAACCGTCGATGCAATTCGTCGACAAAGGTTTCCTCGTCAAGATTGACCAAGTAATTGGCCAGATCGGTTGTTTCCGTCCAGACAATCGAACAACGATCATCGGTCATCGGCAGAATGGCGAACGGCCCGGCAGGCAGGAAGTGTTCCACCGCAAGACCATTGTGGGGCACCTTGTGCTTCACCGTACAGACAACAGCACTTTGCCTGTAGCTCCATTCGTAGGTCTTGATACCGGCCCATTTGCGCAGCATCGAGTTGCGCCCTTCGGCGCCGATGGCCAAGGAACCGCGAATGGACCGGCCATCCGCGAGCGTGATCGTCATGCCACCCTGATCGCGCGCAATCGTTTCAACCTGTGCAGGGGCGATCATTTCGACCAGATCGGTTTCGGTAATAGCCCGATAAAGCGCGCCACGGGTAATCAGGTTTTCGACGATATAGCCCAGCGGTTCATTTCCAACATCGTGATGGTCGTAATGCAGGAAAAGCGGGCTTGTCCCATCGGCAATCCGGATATCAAGGATCGGCTCTGCCTCGTTAGCCATATATTTCCAGGCCCCGATGACGTCAAGAACTGACCGGGAAGCTGCGGCAATCGCACAGGTGCGTCCGTCATAATTGGCGCTCAGGATGGTTTTGGGATCGGCATAATCAATCACGACCGAACGAAGCCCGCCATGCGCCAATGCCAGCCCCATGGCTGCCCCGTTAAGCCCGCCCCCAAGAATAACAACGTCTGTCTGGATCGTTTCCTGAGCACACATCTCGCCGCACCTTTGCTTTCTGTTCCGGACGAGCCCGCAAGGCTGCCCGGTGAATTCATACTTTGACAGGCTTTACACAAGAACCCGCCAAAAGATGCATCTGGTTTAACCCGCCGCCATCGCAACCACAAGCCGGAGCGGCAATTTGATCATCTGGCAACAGGCCATCGAAGGAACGGAACCCGCAACTTTTTACGCGGCCATGGCCAAACCGATACCAGTCGGGAAACCACATCGCCTTGACGTAAAACAAGTTTCTCAGAGCGCGAAGGTTGATTAAAATTTATGCACAAATTTTAAACAGCGCCAAAATCTATGCACATTTTGTGCTCTCACGGTAGCCTGACGATGAACAGAAACTTGCCTCTTTATCGGTAAAAACCAATCAATATCAATGCATTAAAAGATGATTTTCGAATCTGGCACGATTCTTGGTTTGAAGGTTGCGACTGCGAAATCGTGATTACCACGTCGGTACTCAACGGATATGCCGGGAGGTCGCAATATTATGAAACTCGTTACTGCTGTCAATAAGCCATTCAAGCTCGATGCAGTTGGTGAAGCGCTTAGCGCGCTTGGCGTTCAGGGCCTGTCGGTGAGTGAAGTCAATGGTGTTGTCCTCCAGAAAGGCGCGAACGACATTTATCGGGGCGCTGAATATATGGTCAGCTTCCTGCCCAAAGTGAAGCTGGAAGTCGCGATCACGGATAATCTGGTTGATCAGGTTGTCGAAGCCATTACCAAAACTGCTCAGACCGGGAAAATCGGGGACGGCAAGATTTTCGTTCTTGATGTGAGCCAGGCGGTACGTATCCGCACGGGCGAAACCGGCGACGACGCCCTGTAAGTCCAGAGACAAGGGGAGACATTATGAACATTCCGATGAAGAAAACCGGCCTTGCCGCACTTGTCGGCGCTGCTGCGCTGGCGCTTACATCACCGGCCTTTGCTCAGGACGCGGGCGTTTCGGCCGAGACCCAATACATCCTCAACACCTTCAGCTTCCTGTTTAGCGGTGCGCTGGTGATGTGGATGGCCGCAGGCTTTGCCATGCTGGAATCCGGCCTGGTACGTACCAAAAACGTATCGACCATTCTTTTCAAAAACATCAGCCTCTTCGCCGTTGCAGGTATCATGTATTACCTGATCGGCTACAATCTTATGTATATGGATGTTACCGGCTGGATCGGTTCGCTCAGCCTGTGGAGCGCTGATGATGCCGCTGCACTTGGTGGCGATTTCTCCGGCGGGTATTCGGCAACTTCCGACTGGTTCTTCCAGATGGTGTTCGTTGCAACCGCAGCTTCGATCGTTTCCGGTACCGTTGCCGAGCGTATCAAACTGTGGCCGTTCATGATTTTCGTCGTCGTGCTGACCGGTGTCCTGTATCCGATTAGCGGCTCCTGGACGTGGGGCGGCGGCTGGCTGTCTGAAATGGGCTTCTCCGATTTCGCCGGCTCGACCATCGTTCACTCGGTTGGCGGCTGGGCTGCCCTGACCGGGGCGATCATCCTTGGCGCACGTAAAGGCAAATACGGTGCGGACGGTTCGGTTCATCCGATGCCCGGCTCGAACCTGCCGCTTGCGACGCTTGGTACCTTCGTTCTGTGGCTCGGCTGGTTCGGCTTCAACGGTGGTTCCCAGCTTGCTATGGGCTCCGGTGCCGACGTTATCGCCATTGCCAACATCTATGGCAACACCTCGATGGCTGCTGCTGGTGGTGTTGTTGCCGCAGCAATCCTGACCCAGATCCTTTACAAAAAGGTCGACCTTACCATGGCACTTAACGGTGCATTGGCTGGTCTGGTCTCGATCACTGCCGGTCCGGACACCCCGACCATCGGTTCCGCCATCATCATCGGCGCCATCGGCGGCATTCTGGTTGTCATCGCAGTTCCGCTGCTCGACAAACTGAAAATCGACGATGTCGTTGGTGCGGTTTCGGTTCACCTTGTTTGCGGCATCTGGGGCACGCTTGCTGTTCCGTTTACCAATGACGGTGCATCGTTCGGTGTTCAGCTGACCGGTATCGTTGCGATGGGTGCCTTCACCATCATCGCATCGTCGATCGTGTGGCTGATCCTGAAATTCACGGTTGGCATTCGCCTTAGCGAAGAAGACGAAGCACTGGGCAGCGATGCTGTCGAGCTTGGCCTCGAAGCCTATCCGGAATTCGGTAAAGGTTCGCAGCGCTTCTAAGCGATCAGATTTCCTGACGGGTGCCATGCCTGCATGGCACCCTGCCTGTCAGACCGACTGACCCGCCTTGGGATATCCCAGTGGCGGGTCTTTTGTATTCTGCCCATGCTGCCTTTTTAGGCACGATTATGATCACAAGACATGCAAACGGTCCGATCCGACTGTTACCCCGCCCAACATGAGCGTGATCGATTTTCCCCCGGCAAAGACCCGTTTTCCATTGTCCCGATCAATCAGTTTGCCCTGTTGGCACAGAAATTGATGTTGGGGCCCCTGAACAAGAATCCGGCTGCGCCCCGCAGACCGGACCGTGAGGAAACGCATTTAACAAATGGGGGTTGCCCGATGGAGGCATTCCAGACCGCCTCGGACGTATTTTTCGTCCTGATGGGCGCTATTATGGTGCTCGCCATGCATGCCGGTTTCGCCTTTCTTGAAGTCGGAACCGTACGCAAGAAAAACCAGGTGAACGCACTGGTTAAAATCATCGTCGATTTTGCCGTTTCCACCATTGCCTATTTTTTCATCGGCTATGGCGTTGCCTATGGTGTTGATTTCTTCAGCAATGCCGCCGTTCTTAGCGGATCTGCGATGGTTGATGGACAGCATCCTTTTGCGTCCAGCGGCTATGATCTGGTCAAGTTCTTCTTCCTGCTGACCTTTGCGGCTGCAATCCCCGCGATCATTTCCGGCGGCATTGCCGAACGGGCGCGGTTTTATCCGCAGCTGATTGCCACCGCCATTC